>NZ_JBEYSL010000032.1:0-24993 GCF_040642735.1 Micromonospora sp. NPDC047753
GATCCGGGCCCGGGGGTGATGACCGGGGACCGAGACCGCCGGCGCCGGGGAGGCCGCCGCGTGCCCGGCCAGCGGCCAGGTCAGCAGGGCAGCGCCGCCGAGCACGGCCAGGATGATCGCGTCCGCGCGGCCGGCGGGCCGGGCCAGCAGCGGGCGGAGCAGGAAGATGGACGCTGCCAGCAGGCCGAGTCGGACCAGGTGGGCGGCGCCGAAGGTGCTGCCGAAGACAGTGCCGAACCCCTCGCCGGTGACGTCGAAGAGACCACCACCGGCCGTGTACGGCACCTGCAACCACAGGTCGGCGAGGGTGGCGAAGGCCACCAGACCGAGGCCGGTCCAGGCCAGCCGGGTCGGTCCCCGGCGGGAGAGCCGGCGCGGCCACAGGGCGGCGAGCACCAGCGCCGGCCCGACCAGCAGCACCAGACCCGCGTAGCCGAGGAAGCGGGCGACCTTCACCGCCGTCTCCACCACCGGGTTGGCGCGGCTGTCAGTGCCGGAGTCGACGGGTGGGGTCGAGGGCGCGCCGACCGAGTAGGTGAACGCGCCGGAAACCGGGTGGCTGTCGGCGGAGATCACCCGAAAACTGACCAGGTAGGTGCCGCGCGAGCCGGCCGGGTCCACCGGGATGGTCACGACAGCGTCACCGAACGACGGTTCGCCCCGGTCGGCCCGGGAACCGTCCGGTGCGATGATCCGGATCTTGCCGGGCACCTTGCGGACCGACTCACTGAACGTGAGGACCACCTCGGACGGCCCGCTCGGCACGATGGAGGAGGCGGCCGGGCTGCTGCTCTCCAGCACCGCGTGGGCGCTGGCGGAGGTGGCTGGCGCGATCAACAGGGCGACGACGGTGACGAGCAGGCCGGCGGCTGCCGCCAGCCTGGCGGCCCAGCGGCGGGGGGCGACAGTCATGCCGGACATGGTCGCCGATAGGTGTGCCTTTCGGCGACCCGAGGGGGGTGGGGGCGTCGGTGGTCGCACGTCATGAACTGGTAGTCGGCCCGGAACGGAGAAAAGTTCCCGACGTGGCGCAGACCATCCAAGGGTCGAACGACCCTGACGCGCCGCCGGCTGCCGCGTAACCTGGTGTGTCGTGATCCCTGTCCCGCGTGACTCCGGTGCCGTCAGTCCGGCCGAGCCGGCCGACGAGGTCGCCCGGGACCCGGCAACCGAGTGGGCGCTGACCGCCCGCGACGGCGACCCGAGCGCCCAGGCGGCGTTCGTCCGGCTGACCCAGGCCGAGGTCTGGCGGTTCGCCGCCGCCCTGGTCGACCCGGACAGCGCCGACGACCTGACCCAGGAAACCTACCTGCGGGCGTTCCGGGCACTTCCCGCCTTCGAGGGTCGCTCCAGCGCCCGCACCTGGTTGCTCGGCATCGCCCGCCGGGCCTGCGCCGACCACCTGCGCACTGTCATCAGGCGTCGGCGGCTCGACGAGCGCCTGGCGGCGAACGCGTACACCGACCGACCGCACCCCGACCCGGCCGGCCAGTTCGGCGCCGCGGACCTCGTCCGTCGCCTCGGCCCCGAGCGGCGCTCCGCGTTCGTGCTCACCCAACTGCTCGGCCTGTCGTACGCCGAGGCCGCCGCCGTCGAAGGGGTGCCGGTGGGCACCATCCGGTCCCGGGTCGCCCGGGCCCGGGACGACCTGGTCGAGGCGGTCGGCGACGCCCTGGCCGGCTGAACGCGGAACTTCCGGCGCGGACGGGACGACAAATGAGCGTGACAGCACCTTCCACCCGGCCGGGCCGATGGCCACTGGTCCGGCCGTGGCTCGGCATCGCGGCCCGACTCGGCCTCGCCGCCGTCTGGCTGGTCGCCGGCGCGTCGAAGGTCAGCGACCTCGCCGCCTCCGGGCGGGCGGTCAACGCGTATCAGGTGATGCCGTACGACGTGGCGACAGTGATCGGCGCGGCGCTGCCCTTCGTCGAGCTGGCGTTGGGCGTGCTGCTGCTGCTCGGTCTGGCCACCCGGCTCGTCGCCGGGGTGTCCGCCGCGCTGCTGGTGGTCTTCATCGCGGGAATCGCCTCGGCCTGGGCGCGAGGGCTGGCCATCGACTGCGGCTGCTTCGGCAGCGGCGGGCAACTGGCGGCGGGGCAGGCACCCAGTTACCTCCCGGAGATCCTCCGGGACCTGGGATTCTTGGTCTTGGCCGGATTTCTGCTGATCTGGCCGCGTACGCCGGTATCGGTGGACGGGTGGTTGTCCGGCGAACCCGTTGTGGAGGACGAGGATGAGTAGTCGCAAGGGGCAGCGGGACGCCGCCCGGGTGGTCCGCGAGCAGTTGGCCCGCGAGCGGCGCCGCCGCCGCACGATCTGGGTCTCCGCCGCCGCGGTCGTCGTCCTGGTCATCGCCGCCGGCATCGGCTGGGCCGTCTGGTCCAGCCAGCGCTCCGACGACTTCACCACCCCACCCGGCGCCAACGCGGAGGGCACCGGCATCGTCACCGGCGGCGGGCCGGTCACCGTCGACGTCTACGAAGACTTCCTCTGCCCGGCCTGCAAGCAGTTCGAGCAGACCAGCGGGTCCACCCTCGAACAGTTGGTGGCCGACAACAAGGCGAAAGTGGTCTACCACCCGGTCGCGTACCTCAACCGCTTCTCCACCACCCAGTACTCCACCCGCTCCTCGGCCGCCTCCGGCTGCGCGGCGGCGGGCGGCAAGTACCACGAGTACGCCAAGGCGCTCTTCGCCCAGCAGCCGCCGGAGGGCAGCGCCGGGCTCACCGACGACACGCTCATCGACATCGGCACCAGCGTGGGCCTCGACCGGGGTTCCTTCGGCAGTTGCGTGAAGGACGGGACGTACAAGGGTTGGACCGAACACGTCACCGACGACGCCAGCCGGAGCAACGTCACCGGCACGCCGACCGTCAAGGTCAACGGTCAACCCGTCGAGAACCCCACCCCGGACGCTCTCACCGCAGCCGTGGCGGCGGCCGGCAAGTGATCCGTACCCTGCTGGGCCGCGCCGGCCTGGTCGCCGCCGCAGCCGGCCTGGCCACGGTGATCAGCGCGGCGCCCGCCGCCGCCCACGGCGCGGACGCACCGGACGGCACCGACTACCGCACCCGGACCACCGGCGTCGCACCGGCACAGCCAGGGCTTGAGGTACGCGTCATCGAGGCCGGCGCCCGACTGGAACTGACCAACCGCACCGGCCGCACCATCGAGGTCATCGGCTACTCCGGCGAGCCGTACCTGCGCGTCGGCCCGGACGGAGTCTTCGAGAACAGCCACTCCCCCGCCACGTACCTGAACCGCACCATCGACGGGGACACCGAACTCCCGGCCGAGGCCGACCCGGCCGCCGCACCCTCCTGGCAACGGGTCGACGACGGCACCACAGCGCGCTGGCACGACCAACGCGCGCTCTGGCGGCAGTCGGCACCACCGGCCGCGGTACGCGCCGCACCGGACCGCGAGCACCGGGTCCGGGACTGGACCATCCCGCTGCGCGACGGCACCGACCCGATGGTGATCGGCGGCACGCTGGACTGGGTGCCGCCGCCGGACGCGTACACCTGGTGGGCCGTGACCATCGTGGGGCTGCTCGCGGTGGGCGCGCTCGGCCTGTTCGCCGCCACCGCCCCGGCCGGCGCCCGCGCGCTGTCCGCGCTCGGCGTGCTGCTGATCGTCGGCGGCGCGCTGGCCGTCGGGTACCCGGTGGGACGGGAGTTGGACGCGGGGGCCCAGGGCGTTGGCGGAGTGCTCGTCGGGCTGCTCTCCGGGCAGATCTGGCCCCTGATCACCGGCCTCGGCGCGATCGTCGCCGGCTGGTACGCGCTGAGCCGCCGCCCGGCCGCCGACTTCGTGGTCGCGCTGGCCGGGGCCTGCCTGGCGCTCTTCGCCGGAGCGTCGAACGCCGCCGTGTTCGCCCGCGCCATCGCCCCGGTGCCCTGGTCGCCCGCGGCCGCCCGGGTGATGGTGGCGCTCTTCCTGATCACCGGGGCCGGCGCGACAGCCGCCGGCATCCTGCGCCTGCACGCCACCTCCCGCACCACCGCGACAGCAGTCCCAACTCCAGCCCCCTGACCCCCGCAACCCGCCCCGCGCCCGCGCCCCGCGCCCGCGCCCTCGCCCCGCCGATCTTGCACTTTGGGTTGGCCATATGCGGCTTTCACCCCAAAGGCGGGGACAGAAACTGCAAGATCGGCGGGGCAGGGGGCGGGGCGTGAGGCGCGCGGGGCGGGGCGGAGTTTGGCCGCTGAGAGGGGAGCTACGGGTGGGGGGTGAAGCCGTAGGGCAGTTCCAGACGGTGTCTGGCCAGCAGGGGTGCGTTGTTGAGCAGGGTGGTGGTGGGGGCGTCAGCGACGATCCGGCCGTCGTCGAGGATCACCGAACGCTCGCACAGCTCCGCCGCGTACGGCAGGTCGTGCGTGACCATCAGCAGGGTCACCGGCAGGCCGCGCAGGATCTCGGCGAGCTCCCGACGGGCCGCCGGGTCCAGGTTCGACGACGGCTCGTCGAGCACCAGGATCTCCGGGTGCATGGCGAGCACGGTGGCCACCGCCACCCGGCGACGCTGCCCGAACGACAGGTGCTGCGGGGCCCGGCCCCGGTGCTCACTCATCCCCACCGCGGCGAGCGCCTCGTCCACCCGGGCGGCCAACTCTGCCCCGCGCAGACCCAGGTTCGCCGGCCCGAACGCCACGTCCTCCGCCACCGTGGGCAGGAACAACTGGTCGTCCGGGTCCTGGAAGACGATGCCGACCCGGCGGCGGACCTCGGCCAGGGTGCCCCGGTCCGGGGTGACGGTCAGCCCGCCGACGCTCACGCTGCCCTCGGTCGGGGTGAGAATGCCGTTGAGGTGCAGCACCAGCGTGGTCTTGCCGGCGCCGTTGGGCCCGAGCAGCGCCACCCGGTCGCCCCGTGGCACGTTCAGGTCGACCCCCTGAAGGGCGACGTGCCCGTCCGGGTACGCGTAACGAACACCCCGAACGTCCAGCGAGACAGCGGTCTGCACGACACCGATCATGACAGCACGACGGCGGTCGCGGCGATGGAGGCCGCCAACACCGGTACGGTCGCCGCGACCAGCCACTGACCGGCGCTCGCCGCACCCTCGCCCTGCCACACGGCGGGCATCCGCCCGGTGTAACCCCGGGACAGCATCGCCAGATAGACCCGCTCGCCGCGCTCGAAGGCGCGCAGGAACAACGCCCCGATCCCGGCCGCGAAGCCCCGCAGCTGCCACAGGAAACGTGGGTCGTCTCCACGGGATATCCGGGCCACCCGCATCCGCCGCGCCTCGCCGACCAGCACGTCGAGGTAGCGCAGCATGAACGAGGCGATCTGGGTGAGCACCTGCGGGCAGTGCAGCCGGTCCAGCCCCACGATCAGGTCGCGGGTGGTGGTGGTCGCGGCGAGCAGCAGCGAGGCGAGCACCCCCAGGGTGCCCTTGGCCAGGATGTTCCACGCGCCGTGCAGCCCGTCCTCGGACAGCCGCAGGCCCAGCACCTCGACCCGGTCGCCGCTGCCGAGGAACGGCAGGGCGACCGCGAACAACACGAAGGGCAGCTCGATCAACGCGCGGCTGAGCAACCACCATGGGCCCACCCGGGCCAGCGTCGCCACCACCGCCACCAGCACGGCGTACGCGCCGAAGGCCCAGTACGCCTCCCGTGGGGTGGCCACCACGGCGAGGGTGAAGACCACCATCGCCACGATCTTGACCTCGGGCGGGAGCCGGTGCACCGGCGAGTCCGACTCGCGGTACAGCACGTGCCCGTGACCAGCTCCCATCCGCGTACCCCTGTTCAGCTTGTCGTGGCGGCGCGCGACGTCGCCGCGTCATCCTCGGCGGGCGTGGCGTCCCCGGTGGGCGTGGCCGCGTCAGCGTCGGTCGGCGTACCGCCCCGGCGGCGCAGCAGCCAGAACCCGCCGGCCCCGACCGCGAAGGTGACCAGCACCCCGAGCACCCCGGACAGGCCGGTGGAGACGAAGCTGTTCCGCACGCCCCGTACGCCGTAGTCGGCGAGCGGGCTGTCGGCCAACTCGTGGTCCTTCGCCTGCTGGGCCGGGCAGCTGCCGCCGACGATGTTGTCGTCGGCGTCGACGGTGCAGCCCTTGAGCAGCGAGGAGTCCAACCCGTCCGGGTGGGACGAGGCGTAGTTGCTGACCACGCCGGCGAGCAGCAGGGCGACCAGCAGGCCGCCGGCCAGGAAGGCCCAGGAACGGTTCTTCATCGGACACCTCCGGAGACCGGGACAGCGGGGGTGGTGGGGGTGCGCAGGGAGCGCAGCGCGTACACCAGGTCGGGTCGCACCTTCGCGACGGTGAGCACGGTGGTCGCGGTGATCAGGCCCTCGCCGATGCCGATCAGCAGGTGGGTTCCGGCCATCGTGCCGGCCAGGCCGGCCAGGTTGCCGCCCAGGTCGGTGGTGCCGCCCAGCCAGTACTGCACGACGAAGCCCTGGGACGCGACCACCACGCTGAGCATCGCCGCGACGAACGCGGTCACCGCCAGACCAGCCCGCGTCCGGGGCAGCACCCGCAGCAGCAGCGCGATCAGCGCGTACGCCGCGGCGGTGCCGAGCAGCGCCATGTTGGTGATGTTGAGGCCGAGCATCGCCACGCCGCCGTCGCCGAAGACCAGCGCCTGCACGACCAGCACCACGGAGACGCAGAGCGCGCCGACCCACGGACCGACAAGCATCGCGGCGAGCGCCCCACCGAGCAGGTGGCCACTGACACCGGCCGTGAAGATCGGGAAGTTGAGCATCTGGACGGCGAAGATGAACGCCGCCACCAGGCCGGCCATCGGGGCCAGCCGGTCGTCCAGGTCGCGCCGGCCGCGCAGAACGCAGAAGGTGAGCGCGGCAAGAGCGAGCGCAGCGAAGATCGCCGCCACGGGACCGTCGATGATCCCGTTCGAGATGTGCATCGCCAGTGTCTCCACGCGACCTCCTACGCGTCAGCGGGCCCGACTGGGCCGGCGTGGGACAGCCTATTTCCCAGGACTAGTTGTTGCCAGAGCCTGGCAACAGGGCATGGCCTTGATCACCTCTACCTGGTCAGGCGCATGAACGGCGGGTTTCCACCAGCCCACCCCCTGATGATCACCCCCGTATCCCAGCCGACAGACGACAGGCGCGCGCTCGTGGCGACGGCCCGCGTCGTCGGTGATGGCTCTGGCCGGCACGGCGGTAGGGTCGGGGCCATGACCTCGCCCGACCGACTCTCCCCCGGTGACCCCGCGCCCGAGTTCACCCTCGCCACCGACAGCGGCGACCAGCTCTCCCTCGCCGACCTGCGAGGTCGCAAGGTGGTCCTGTACGCCTACCCGGCCGCGATGACTCCCGGCTGCACCAAGCAGGCCTGCGACTTCCGCGACTCACTCGCCTCACTCCAGGCCGCCGGCTACGAGGTCGTTGGCATCTCTCCGGACAAGCCGGAGAAACTGGCGAAGTTCCGCGAGCGCGACGCCATCACCTTCCCGCTGGTGTCCGACCCGGACAAGTCGGTGCTCACCGCCTACGGCGCGTACGGCGAGAAGCAGCTCTACGGCAAGACCGTCACCGGCGTGATCCGCTCGACGTTCGTGATCGACGCCGACGGCAAGGTCGAGCGGGCGCTCTACAACGTCAAGGCCACCGGGCACGTCGCCAAGCTCCGCCGCGACCTCGGCCTGGACTGACCTGTCGCACCGGGGCGCTACGGTCCGTCAGTGGTCCGATACAAGTACACGCCGGAAGCACTGGCCGCCGCTGCCGCCGTCGCCCGCAACATCACCGAGGTGATGCGGTTGCTCGGCGTTCGCGTCAGCGGTGGCTCACACGCGCACATCAGCCGACAGCTCAAGCGGTTCGGCATCGACACGTCGCACTTCACCGGCCAGGCACACAATCGAGGCGTGCGTTGGCGGCGAATGTCCCCCACGGAGTTGCTGGTAGTGCTGCCGGCCGGTTCCCGCCGAATCCCGGGGATCCGCCTCAAACGCGCCCTGGCGACAATCGGCCTGCCCGAGACCTGCGAGGTGTGCGGCACCGGGTCAACGTGGCAAGGCGCCAGGCTGACGCTGCACGTGGACCACATCAATGGCGATTTTCTCGACAACCGGCCGCGCAACTTACGTCTGCTCTGCCCTAATTGCCACAGTCAGACCTCTACATACGCTGGTCAGCGACGGCCTGCACTGGCGGAGCCCGAGGTGGTCTACGATCCTGATGCGGTTACTCCGACCGGCTTCCCGATAGGCAGGCGACTGCCGCGTCAGCCGGAGTGGCCGTGGACGCTGGTGGAGTACAGCTTCAAGGGGCCGTAGCCCAACGGCAGGAGGCATGCGGTTTAGGTCCGCACCAGTGCGGGTTCGAATCCCGTCGGCCCCACATCGCCATGGAGTGGCGACGGATCCTGGCTCGGACGGAGCCAGGATCGGTTGTCGGGCACGTCACTGCCGCGGGTCGTGGCCCTGGTCGTTGAGCCAGGATGGCGAGCGTGAGTCTGCGCTTCGTCCTTGATCCTGACCTGACCCCGCAGCTACGCGCCGAGATCGTCGACCTCTGGGTGGACGTCAGCAACGCGGGCGGGGCGGTTGGCTTCGTACCACCGGTCACCGCCGCCGACGTGCACGTCACCGCCGATCCGACCTTCGCTGGCATCGCCGACGGACCGGACCGACTGTTGGTCGGCTACTCCGGGGACCGGCTGGCGGCAATGCTGATCTTCAGTGACAACCGTTTTCCGCTCACGGCGCACTGGTGCACTGTGAAGCGGGTGATGGTTCACCCGGACACCCAGGGCACCGGCTACGGCTCGGCGCTGATGGTGGAGGCCGAGCGGCTGGGCAGGGCGTTGGGCCACGAGGCACTGCACGTCACGGTGCGCGACGGGCTGGGGTTGGACAAGTTCTACGGTCGCCTCGGGTACCGGGAGGTCGGCCGGCTTCCGGCTGCGTTGCGGGTGGCCCCCGATGACGACCGGGACGAGATCCTGATGTGGCTCGATCTGACGGTGGCCGGCTGAGCGGTCAGCCCTCGCACCACCGGGCGTTGGCCCGGGCCGAACTGGTGGTCGGCGCGTCGGTGGCCGGAGCGCTCGTCCTCGCCACCTCGACTGAGCGACGGGTCGGCGTCGGCGTGACGGCGGGTCGGCTGCTCGGCGGACGGGTCGACGCGGACGGACGGCGGGTGGCGGCACCGGCACCGGCACCGGCACCGGGTGCGTACATCCGGATCGTGCTGTTCTGCACCTGGCCCGGTGCCATTCTGATGCCGCCGGCTGCGACCCGGTTGCCGTAGACGTCGGTGACCCGGACGGTGAACGGGCCCGGCCCGGCGCCGGAGGCGATCAGCCAGTAGTTGTAGTCCTGCCGGGCGGCCGACTGCCAGGGGTCGCTGTCGCGCTGCCGGACCTCGACGGACCGCAGCGGGTTGCCGTGGTTGCCGACGCGGACGGCGAACCACCACTGCGACGCGCCCTCCTTGATCCGGAAGCTGAGTGGTCCGGGAAGAGGCGGGTTGACCACCGCGCGGTAGGTCACCGGAACGAGGCCCTGGACGGGGTCGGCGATCCGGGCGAACGCCTCGCGGGACAGGTCGAGGTGGCCGGGCTCGCACTCCGGGCACTGGTCCATGATGAGCACCCGGACGGTGCCCTTGGGGCCGATGACGTCGAGGAATCCGCCGCAGGCGGCACCGGCGGAGTATTCCGTCGGACCGAGCGCGACGTAGAGCCGGTTGGCGGGGGCAGCCGGGTTCGAGCAGTTGCCGCCGGCGCCCTGGGAGTCGTAGAAGGTGGCCTTGCCGGTGTGCGTGGCGTTGCCGGTGGGCGGCGCGGCGGCCAGCGTCCGGCCGGCGGCGCAGGCCGGGGTGGAGCCGGATCGCAGGGTGAGGGTGAGCCCGAGCGTCGCCGCGAGGACTGTGACGCCGGTGGCTACCAGCCAGGGTTTCGCGCCGGACGACGGCGCGGGCCGGTCCTCTGGAGGATGGTCCAGGTCGATGTTGATGTCGACAGCGCTTCCGTCCGTCACGACGGCGATGCTGCCGGACCCGGTCGGCTACGGACAAGCGGGCTAAGCCAAAGCTAAGACAGCATCGACGGACGGTGACCGTGAGGTGCCGGTTGCTGGTCGGCTCCCGGTCAGGGCGCGAGGACCACCGGGGCGTCCACCGCCAGCGGTCCGCTGTCGAGCGGCACCAGGTTCAGTCCGAAGAGGAGTTTCTGCTTGACGTTGCGGTGCCGCCCGAGGGTGCGCAGCGGCTCCCTGGTGCGTACCCCGGTCTCCTGGTCGGTGGTGGTCACCACGCAGCGGTCGCACGGCCCGGCGGCCTGGAACGTCCGGTCGCCGATGCGCAGCCGCCGACCCACCCAGTCGTCCTCGGCCCAGGCCGGGGCACCGCTGACGACCAGGTTGGGTCGGAAGCGGGTCATCGGCACCGGTTCCTCCCCCGCCTCGGCCAGCCAGTCGTTGAGGGCGTCGAGGGAGGTGGCGTTGGCCAGCAGCACCGGGTAGGCGTCGGCGAAGCTGACCTGGTCACCGGTGTCGTGTTCGCGGGTCCCGGCGGCCAGGTGGCGGGTCGGCTGGGCCAGCCAGACCAGTCGGACCGGTCGGTCGAGCAGGGCTCCGAGCCAGTCGTCGGCCGCGTGGCCGGCCGGCAGCGCGGGGACCGGGAAGGTGCGGCTGCGGAAGGTACGGACCGCTACCGGTTCGCCGCCGGCCGGCTCGGGCACGTCGAGGTCGGGGTGCCCGTCGGCGCGCAGTGACAGACCCCCGGGGTGCACGGAGGCGCGCAGGCCGACGAGCCGGGTCGTGTCCCGCTGGGTGACGCCGACCCCGTCGGCGTCCACGACCATCCAACGCCGGTCGCCGGCCAGACCCCACCGGTGCACGAACGCGCCGTCGTGGTCGAGTCGGTGACAACCCTTGACGGGGTACGTGTGAATCGAGGTCAGCCGCACCCGGCTACCATGCCACGCCGATCCCGTCGCCCGGGTACCAGTGGTTGGCCGGGGTCTCCCGGTAGGCGAGGAACCGCCGGCCGGTGCGTTCGGCGTGCTCAGCGAGCACGTTGGTGGTGGTGACGTTGTCGGTGAGCAGGATCGCGCCGGGTGCGAGCTTGGGTTCCACGGCCTCGAACTCACGCTTCTCGTGGGTACGGCTGTGGTCGCTGTCGTGCAGGAACAGGTCGACCGGGCGGTCCAGCGCGCCGATCGAGGCGATCGAGTCGCCGATCACCAGGTCGACGACCTCCGACCACGGCGCGACCCGGGCGAGGTAGCCGGCCTCGGGGTTGATGTCCAGGGAGGTGACGCGGCCCGGGTGCCCCTCCTGCGCGTTGTGCAGCAGGGCGGACGCCAGGACGACGCTGCCGAGTCCCTTGTCGACGCCGGTCTCGACGACGTGGGTGGGGCGGGTGGCACGGACGATGGCGTACCAGCCGATCCGCCGGGCGTAGCGGATCTCCTTGTCGGCGAGGCCGCGCCGGTCGGAGGCGGCGATCGCCGCCAGGAGGTGTTGGCGCAGGCCGTCGTCCGACTCGATCTCGCCGAGGTACGCCCGTACCTGTTTGACCGGGATGTCGCAGACCACGCTGACGAACCAGGCGAGGTGGTTGCGGCTCAACGAGGTGAGGTCGTACGTGTAGTTGTGGTGCTCGCGGGAGGTCAGCAGCCAGCGCGCCGAGCGGCGCAGCATCTTCGCGTCGTGCCGCGCGACAGTGCGAAGCCTCTTGGGAAAGGCGGCGATCGGGGCGAGTGGAGTACGCGCGACGGCCCGTCGGAGCTTGATTCGATCCACGGCTGCCGTTGTAGCAGGGTTCGGGCGGCAGCGGGAGCGTCCTCGCGAAACCCGATGTTCACGTTGCTTTCACCCAACCGCAGGGGCAGCAGAATAGGGCCTGAAAAACCTTCCCGGGCCGGCGTTACCGGCAGTCCGTCCGAACGCAGGGCCGGGTTCGCCGCCCCGGTCGGCAGGCATGCGATAGCCGAAAGGACGAGGGTGCACGACAGGCGCACGCAATCAGTAGCATCGCCCACATGTCTGGTGCTCAGCGGTACACCGATGCCGACACCCAGTTCGTCGATCCACACGCAGTCGATCCGCACGAGGATGTCCCGGCCGGGGGCAAGCGGCGACGTCGTGGCCCTCGCTGGCGTCGCGTCCTCGTCATCTGCCTGGTAGTCGCAGCGATCCTGGGCGGCGGCAGCATGATCGGTGGCGCCCTCTATCTCCGCTCGGTCGAGAAGGACATCGACCGGGTGGATGCCTTCGCCGACGTTCCCGAGGAGGGGCGTCCGCAGGCGGTGGCCGGCGGCGCGATGAACATCCTGATCCTGGGCAGCGATTCCCGCGACCCGGAGAGCACTGGCGGCTCGCGCACGGACACCATCATCGTCGCGCACATCCCGAAGGACCGGGCCAGCGCGCAACTCGTCTCGATCCCTCGGGACACCTGGGTGAACGTGCCGAAGGCCAAGAACGGGGGGCACGGCGGCCGCGATGCGAAGATCAACGCAGCGTACGCCTGGGGTGGCGTTCCGCTGATGGTGCAAACAGTCGAATCGTTCACGACGGTGCGAATCGACCACGTGATGATTGTCGACTTCGCTGGCTTCAAGGAAATCATCGACGCCCTGGACGGCGTCGACATCAATGCGGAGAAGTCGTTCACGTCGATCCACCCGCCGTTCCGCAAGTTCGAGCAGGGAATGCAGCGGATGGACGGCGAGACGGCCCTGGACTACTCCCGCCAGCGCAAACAGTTCGCTGACGGCGACTTCGCCCGCATCCGTCACCAGCAGCAGGTCATCAAGGCCATCCTCGACAAGGCCGTGTCCGGTGGCATCGTCACCAATCCCGGGCGGCTCAACTCCTTCGTCAAGGCGACCTCGAGCGCCGTAGCGGTGGACGAGAAGATGTCGCTCGTCAGCATGGCGACAGACCTGCGGAGCCTCCGTGGTCGTAACCTCACCTTCGTCACCAGCCCGACGAAGGGCACCGGTCGAGTGGGCAGCGAGAGCGTCGTCTTCGCGAACACCGAGAAGGCAAAGACCTTCTATGATGCCGTGCGCCGGGACTCCGTCGACGAGATTCTCGCCAGCGCCAAGTAACCCCTGGGCCGGTGGCCGTTGCCGTCCGCCGCCTTGTCTCGAATTACGGACCGGCCAGGTCAGCCGGCCCTCACGGGGAGGTCCACAATGTCCAATCAGCCCGCTATGTGGCATCGACCGGTGCCGGCCGAGGACCGGGCCGGAAACACCACCGACGCCCAGGGCGACGGTGAGGGGGACGACGAGGGGAGCCGCGGCGGGAGTCGCCCTCCCGCCTACCAGTTCCCCGGTTACCAGCCGGCCGGCTACCAACCTCCCGGCTACCAGCCTGCCGGCCACCAGACTTCCGGCCACCAGACCCCGGCCTTCCCGGCGCCCGCCGACCGGCGCTCGACCTCGCCGGTCCCGGCACCCGCACCCGCACCCGCACCTGAAGAGCACGAGCCTCGCGCCGGCCTGGACACGACCGCCGTCCTGCCGTACGCCGGCTCGCGCGCCTCGACCCGGACCCGGTGGCTGCGGGCCTGGATGATGACCGCGCCGGTCGACGTCCTGGCACTACTGACGCCGCTGCTCGTCACTCAGCAGTACTGGCGCGGCACCCTGGCCATGACGGTCCTGACCGTGATCGTCTTTGCCAGCGGCGGCCTCTACCGGGCACGACGGCACGTGAGCTTCCTCGACGAGGTGCCGAGCCTCTGCGGGCGTCTGCTGGCCGCGGCGTCTGCGGTCGCCATCGTCGCGGCGATGCGTCACGAATCCGCCGAGTACGTCTTCGGCTTCACCCGCGGTGTCGCCGCGTCGGCAGGGCTCGTCATCCTCGGGCGGGCCTTCACCAGAGAATTCGCCATCGTCGCCCGCAAGCGCCGGTGGGTCGAGCACAACACCATCATCGTCGGCAGTGGCCCCACCGCCGTGGAACTCGCCCGGCTCCTGCGCCGCTACCCCCAGTACGGCCTGCGCTTCGTGGGTTGTGTCGACACCCCGGACGGCCCGTCGGCGCTGCCGCTGATCGGATCCCTCGACGACCTCGACAGCCTCGTACGTCTGCGCGAGTGCGACGTGGTGATCGTCGCGGACGCGAACTGCTCCGAGACCTCACTCATGGAGATCCTGGCCCGGCCACGGACGGCGGAGTGCGACCTGTGGGCGGCCACCCCCCTCTGGGGGTCCCGTTCGCACGGCGACCACATCGGCGACCCCGGGCGTGGGCCTGCGCGGCATGCGGGAGCGGGTCAGCGCCCTGGGCGGCACACTACGGACCGCCGCGCACGACGACCACGGCTTCACCGTACGGGCCACCTTCCCGCTGGACGGCCCACGATGACCGCCGGCCTCCCCCAGGAGCCGGGATGATCCGGGTGCTGATCGCCGACGACCAGGCGCTGATGCGGGCCGGCTTCCGGGCACTGCTCGACGCCGAGGACCACCTGGAGGTCGTCGGCGAGGCGACCGACGGCACCTCGGCCGTCCACCTGTCCCGGAGTCTGCGCCCGGACGTCGTCCTGATGGACGTGCAGATGCCGGGCCTCGACGGCATCGAGGCCACCCGGCGCATCGCCGCCGATCCCGACCTGGCGGCGATCCGCGTTCTCATCCTCACCAACTACGGGCTCGACTCCTATGTGTTCGCCGCGCTCCGCGCGGGCGCCAGCGGCTTCCTCCTCAAGGACGCCGACCCCGCCGACCTGCTGCACGCCGTCACGGTCGTGGCGCGCGGTGACGCGCTGCTCGCGCCGACCGTCACCCGCACACTGATCAGTGAGTTCGTGGCCGGACCACCGCCGGCCGTGCCGACCGCCGGACGCGACGTGCTGACCGCCCGGGAGCAGGAGATCGTCGAACTGGTCGCCCGTGGGCTGCCCAACGACGAGATCGCCGCGCGCATGGTGATCAGTCCACTGACCGCCAAGACACACGTCAACCGGGCGATGACGAAGCTGCACTGCCGCGACCGGGCCCAGTTGGTCGTGTGGGCGTACGAGTCAGGGCTGATCACGCCCCGTCGGCGGTGATCGCCGTCTCCGAGAGCCGAGTCGATCAACCCCCCTTGGGAACATGAGGGAGGGTCGACGCACTAGCATTGCCGCCGTCCGCGACGGCTCTGCTGAATCGAGGCGACATGCGTTGGCTCCGTCGATTGCTGGGCGGTAGGCGAGTCCAGCTCGACCCGGGACGCCAGCAGGCGCTGCTGCACGACGTCCAGTCCCGGTACGGCCCCCACGCGCGGGTCCGGTTCAACGAGCAGGTCGACGCGCTCACCGGTTCGCTCGACAGCGACGACGGCCTGGTGGTGGCGACCCGGATCGTGAGTCAGGTCGCCGACGAGGCCCACGTGGACCTTCAGGCCCAGGCGCAGGAGATCCACCGGCGGACGGGCCGACGGCTGCTGGTGCACCGCCGTAACTACCGGCCGCTGTGGAAGGAGGCCGGCCCGGCCCTGCGCTGGCCGCTGTTCGCGTTGCCGTGTGGCTTCCACCCGTACGCGCAGGTGGCCGCCGCGGTCACCGTGGTCGGCAAGCGGGCGCCCCGGCTCGACCGGGTGACCGACCCGAACCCGGTGGTGACCCGCGTGTTCGAGGTGCTCGACCTGACCACCTCCGGCTGGGAGTACGGCCGGGTGCGGGTGGACACCGACGCCGCCACCCTGGCCGATCGGCTGATCGTCAGCGCCGGGCAGGTCCTCGCGGCCATGGACGACCCGCCGCGACTGCCACCCGCGGTCCGGGAGCTGATGCGTCGCAACAACACCGTCGCCGTGCACGATCCGGCCGGCCCTCGGGCGGTCGGCGGGATCAACCTGGGCGCGCGGATGCGGGAGGAGTTCCTGGTCTGAGCGCCGTCGGCGCTACTGATCGGGGCGCCGACGGGCGAGATGGACGATGAGGTCGGCGCGGAGCTCGACGGTCTCGGGCAGGACCTGTTCGATCTGGGCGAAGGCCTGCTCCTGCGTGGAGATCGACAGCTCGAGGTACGCCGAGATCGTCGACAGATGCCCGACGTAGTCGCGCGCACTCATCGTCAGTCGACGCTCGATCACGGTCTGCTGCACATCGGTGAACCACTCGGACCGTTGGAGCTCGGTGCCCGGCCACTGCATGGCCTGCTCCGGGGGCGTGCCGTCGGGCGAGGGGATCTCGTCGCTCTCCAGGAAGGGCGCCCGGGCGGCGCGGACAGCGTCCGCCACCGCCGGGTCGACCAGCTGGGTGGGTCCACCGAACGAGGCGAACACGCCGCCGGGTTCCAGCAGCGCGGCCATCCGCGACCACCGCCCCTGCGGTGTCGTCCAGTGCAGGGCCGCCGCCGCGTAGACCAGGTGGTACGTCGCGCCCGGCCGCAGGTCCTCGAACGCGGCGCGGACGGTGTGGACGCCTGCTGGCACGTGCTTGCGCAGCTCGGCGAGCATGGCCCGGTCCGGTTCGGTCGCGGTGACCGTGACGCCCGCTGCGGCGAACAGCCGGGTCGCCTTGCCCGTGCCGGCGCCGATCTCGAGGGCCGTTCGAACGGGCCGGCCCACGTACGTCAGCACCAGGTCGACAAGCTCGGCGGGGTACCCCGGCCGGTACCGTTCGTATTGTCTGGCCACCATTCCGAAGCTCAGTGCGCGAGCAGGCATGGGGGCAATCCTGTCACCACTCGCGTCGGTGACGCCCGATCTTCCGCGCCAACGGGTCGGCTGCGGGCCGGCGTGACGACAACTGCGCGCAACCGCTTGCCGGTCCGCCGAACACCGCTCGACCATGGGCGGATGGGGCCGGAGCGGCGGGTGATCGTCGGAGTCGACGTGGGCACCAGGGCCGTGCGGGCTGTCGCGTTCGCACTGGACGGCACCGCCCGACACGTCGCGACGCGGGAGTACCCACTGCTTGAGCCGATACCCGGCTGGCAGGTACAGGACCCGGACGTGCTGATGGCGGCCACAGTGGCGGCGATGTCCGCGTGTGTGGCCGGCACCTGCGGGGCGGAGGTGGTCGCCGTCGCGCTCAGCTCCGCCAGGTACGGCCTGATCGGGCTGGACGCGGCCATGACGCCGGTGACGCCGCTGCTGACCCGGCACGACAGGCGGTCGTCGGAGGCGGCCCGCGAGTTGCGGCTGTCCGGCCAGAGCCGGGAACTGCACCGGTTGACGGGCACACCCGTGCACCCGATGAACCCGCTCTGCAAGCTGCTGTGGTTCGCCCGCCACGAGCCGCGGCTCTGCACCGCGACGCGGTGGTGGATCGGCCTCAAGGACTACGTGGTCCATCGGCTCACGGGGATGTTGGTGACCGAGTTGTCCTCCGCATCGGGCACCGGGATGTTCGACGTGCACCGTCGGCTGTGGAGTTCGGCAGTACTCGATCTTGCCGGGGTGTCCGAGAGTCAGCTGCCCCCGGTGCTGCCCACGACGGCGGTGTTGCGGTTGTCGGCGATCGCCGGGCGCGCGGTCGGCCTGCCCTCCGGCACGCCGGTGGTCGTAGGCGCGGGTGACGGTCCGTTGCGGAGTCTGGGCGCGGCGGCGACCGACCCCACCGTCGGTGGCCTGACGCTCGGGGCCACCGGGGCCCTGCGAACGGTCGTCGAGGCTCCCCTCACCGACCCGGCGGAGACTTTCTCCTGCGGTGCGTTGACCGACGACGCGTGGGTTGTCGGCGGCGCGCTCAGCAACGGCGGCAACGTCGTACGGTGGGCGGGAGGTGTCCTCGGTGACGACGGGGCCGCGCCCGCGCTCCTGGATCTCGCCGAGCGGATCGCACCGGGCAGCGATGGTCTCGTGATGCTGCCCTACCTGCGGGCCGATGAGGCCCCGCCGCAGGGCTGCGCCCCGCCGGGCGCGTTCCTGGGCCTGCGCAGCGAGCACTCGCGCGGCCACCTGGTGCGGGCCGCCGTGGAGGGTGTCTGCCTGCAACTCGCTGGTGTCCGTGACCGGCTGGCCGCGCTGACGCCGATCCGCAGCGTCCGCCTGACCGGCGGTGCCTTCGGGTCTCCGCTGTGGCGCGAGGTGATGGCGGCGGTGCTGGACTGCCCGGTCCGGGTCGCGGGTGTGGCCGAGCACGTCACCCTCGGCGCGGCGGCCCTCGGGCTCTTCGCGACCGGTCAGACCTGCGATCTTCGGGAGGCGGTCACCCAGCTCGATCCCGGTGTCGCCCGCGGCGAGCCCGTCGCGGTGGACCCGGCTCTCGCCGCGGCCTATCGCGGTCTGCGGACGAGGCTGCCGGCGCTCCTCACCGTCGCGGGCCGCCTGGGCGAGATCCTCGACGAGGCGGCCGGCGCCGGCCTCAGTGCTCCGGCTCGTCCTTGACCCGGGCCACCAGCTGGGTCGGGTTGACGTAGCGCAGCGCGACGACGAGGAGGACCAGCATCATCGAGGTGTAGATGACCGCCATGGCGTCGACCGACTGCTGAGCCCTGATCCCGGACGCGGACATGGAGTAGTAGAGCGCCACCACCAGGGTCTGCGAGTCCGGCCCCGCGGTCAGGAAGGTGAGCTCGAACATGCCCACGGTGCGGACCAGCACGAGGATCGCGGAGGCGAGGATGCCCGGCACGAGCAGCGGCGTGAGGACCCGGAGAAACACCGTCCGCAGGCCGGCGCCGCACATGCGCGCGGCGCTCTCGATCCTCGGGTCGATCTGCTCGATGAACGGGGTCATGGTCAGGATGACGAAGGGCACCGACGGCACGAGGTTGGCGAGCACCACCCCGGACATGTGCCCGGCCAGGCCGAACTTGTAGAGGACTGTCGCCAGCGGGATGCCGTACGTGATCGGGGGCATCAGGATGGGCAGCAGGAACACCAGGAAGATCAGCCGTTTGCCCGGGAACGAGCGCCGCGCGAGGGCGTAGGCGGCCGGCACGCCGATCACCAGCGAGAGGCCAACGACGAGTACGGAGACCTCCAGCGTCACGACGATGACCTGGAACAGCGCGAACTCGTCCCAGGCTCGGGCGTACCAGCTGGTGGTGTAGCCGTCCGGGAGCCAGGTGTCGAACCAGCGCCGGCCGAACGAGCTGACCAGCACGGACGCCACGACGCCCAGCAGGTTGAGGAAGAAGAAGATGACGACGCCCCACACGATCCAGGCGGCCGGGCGCGCGGTGATGCGCCGCCGTCGGTCGGTGCTGGTGGCGGGGGGCCGCGCTGGTGGGGCCTGGGTGCTCGTTGCCATCAGCCCTTGCCTCCGGTGGAGCCGGTGTAGAAGCGGCTACGGGCGGCCAGCACCACAGCGATGATGACCAGTTCGACGAAGCCCATGATCATGGCGATCGCCGACGCGTACGGGTAGTCGTACTGCTCGTAGGCCGCCTGGTAGGCGGCGAGGGAGATGACCCGGGTCTCTCCGGCCGGGTTGCCGACCAGAACGGCCGACGGGAACACGCTGAACGCCAGGACGAACGTCAGGCAGAAGGTCGTGGCCAGGCCGGGCATCAGCAGCGGCAGGGTGATCCGGGTGAACCGTCGACGCCAGTCCGCGCCCAGCGTCGCGGCCGCCCGTTCCAGGGTCGGGTCGATGCCGGACAGGTACGACAGCACCAGCAGGAACGCGAACGGAAAGCCGGTGATCACCAGCGAGAAGAACACGCCCCAGTAGTTGTGGGTCAGCCGCACCGGCTCGTCGACCAGGTTGCCGGCCAACAGGATCCGGTTGAACCAGCCGGTCGGGCCGAGGAAGTTCAGCAACCCCTGTGCGGTGAGGACCGTGCCGAGCGTGATCGGCACGACCAGCAGCGTGGTGACCAGCCGCTTGCCCCGGAACCGGCCACGCATCCGGTAGGCGATCGGCACCGCGGCGAGGACGTTCAGGAGCGCGGCGGGCAACGCGATCCGCAGCGTGATCCAGATCGTGCCCCGTTCGTAGGAGTCGGAGAAGAACCGGGCGTAGTCGCTGAACGGCCCGCCTCTGGTCGGCTGGAACGAGAGCGTCAGCCCGTAGAAGAACGGGTAGAGGAACAGGGCGATGACGAAGACCAGGGCCGGTACCAGCAACCAGAGCTGGCGATCGACGCCCCGCTCGGCGAGGCGGTGCTGCCAGTGCGCCAGCGGTCTCCCGGGCCCGGCGCCGCTCACCGCGTCGCCTCCGGGGCGTTTGCGAGGCGGTCGGGCTGCGCCGACGTGTCGGCGGGATAGACGAGCAGCCGCTGCGTGTCGACGGCGAGCTTGACCTGGTCGCCCGGCGCGATCCGCTGCTCGGTCCGCAGGTGCAGCAGCAGCCCGGTGTCAGTGCGGGCCTCTGCCGCCAACTCGCGGCCCTGGTATTCCACCACCTCGACAGTCGCCGACATGGCGTTGCGGGTCTCGCCGGGCCCGTCGACGCGGATGTCCTCGGGGCGTACCGCGACCACGACGTCCGCGCCGGGCTGGAGGCCCCCCACCACCTCGCCGAGCAGGCGATGGCCGGACGACTCGACGGTGGCCCGGCCGCCGTCGGACTGCTCCACCCGCCCCCGCCACAGGTTGCGATAGCCCATGAAGTCGGCGACGTGCCAGTTCGCCGGTCGGGTGTGCAGCTCACGCGGCGAGCCGATCTGCTGCACCCGCCCCTCCCGCAGCACCACCAGCCGGTCGGCCAGGGACAGCGCCTCCTCCTGGTCGTGGGTCACGTAGACGGTGGTGAGCCCCAACGACTGGTGCAGGCGGCGGATCTCGGTCCGCATCTCCAGGCGCAGTTTGGCGTCGAGGTTGCTCAGCGGCTCGTCCATCAACACCAGGGACGGCTCGAACACGACGGCGCGGGCGATCGCGACGCGTTGCTGCTGGCCACCCGAGAGCTGACCGGGGAGCTTGTCGACGTGGTCCTCCAACCGCACCAGCCGCACCGCCTCCGCCGTACGCCGGCGCGTCTCCTCCTTGGGCAGCCGCCGCATCCGCAGCCCGAAGGCGATGTTCGCCCGGACCGTCAGGTGCGGAAAGAGGGCGTAGCTCTGGAACACCATGCCGAAGCCGCGCCGCTCCGGCGGGAGCGTGTCGATGCGGCGCTCGTCCTGCCAGATGCTCCCCTGCGTCAACGGGAGCAGCCCGGCCAGGCAGTTCAACGCCGTCGACTTGCCGCAGCCGGACGGGCCGAGCAGGGCGATGAACTCCCCCGCCTCGATCGTCAGGTCCAGGTCGGTGAGCGCGGCCTGACCACCGAAGCGGCGGGACACCCCGTCCAGCCGCAGCTGGGTGAAGGCGCTCATCCCTGCTTGACCTTGCCGCCGCCGATCTCGCGGTCCCAGCGGCTGAACGCCGCCACCAGGCTCTTCGCGTCGAGCGGGACCTCGGTCGGGTTTCCGGCAATCAGCACGTCGTACTCGGGGCGGCCGAACTCCCGGATCGCGTCCTGGCTCTTCTGCGGCGCCGACGAGAGCTGGACCTCCTTGATCGCCGGGCCCGGGTAGAAGTAACCCTCGTCGTACGCCTTCGCCTGCTGCTCAGGGGTGAGCATGAACGCCAGCAGGGCCAGCACCGCGGCCTGGGTGTCGGTCGACACGCCCTTGGGCAGGACGGCGTAGTGCGCGTCGGTGACCCAGTGGAAGCCGTCGATCGGGGTGATCCTGGCCTCCTTGGGCACCGTGCCGAGCACCCGCGGGTTGATGTCCCAACCGGTTGTGCTGACGATGAGATGCGCGGTGCCGTTGGCGAGGTTCTTCATCGTCTCGGTGGTGCCGGACGGGTAGTAGTCGACGTACTGGCCCAACTCCTTGAGGAAGGCCCACGTCTTGTCCCAGCCCGCGGTGGGGTCCTTGGGGTTCGTGTCCCCCAGGATGTAGGGCAGACCCATCAGGAACGTCCGCCCCGGTCCGGAGTTGGCCGGCCGGGCGTACTGGAATTTCCGGGGGTTGGCTCTGGCCCAGGCGAGTAGCGCGTCCGCGCTGGTGGGTGGCGTCGCCAGGCGGGACGGCAGATATTCGAGCAGCGGACCTGACGGGTAGTAGGTGACGGTGACGCCCGCGTTGCCAGCGAGCTTCTGCATCGCGGCGGCCGGTGCCAGATAGTTGCTCATGGCGCCGAGGCGGTCCTGGAAGGTTGGCAACACGTCGATCCAGAGCCCCTGCTCGATCCCGGCGGCCAGACCGTCGACGCCGGTCAGCACGAGGCCGATGTCCACCCGGTCCGCCCCCTGCTGGGCCTTGATCTTCCCGGCCAGTTCGGGCGCCGGCGCCTTCGAATAGGTCACCCGGGAGATCACGTCGGGGTTCTTCGAGACGAACTCGTCGATCATTGCCTGGGTCAGCTGGAGGTTGCCCGCCACGTCGAGGACGTTGAGCGTGACGGCCTTACCGGGCCGCTGCGGCACCTCACCGGTGCTGTCGCCCTTGTTGTCGCCGGGGGCCTCGGGTGCCCCACACCCGACCGTGCCCACCAGAAGCGACGATGCCGTGACCAGGAGAGCGCCGCGTCGTGAGATACCCATGAGCCGTTCCCTCCGCCAGGTGTCATCAGTGCTGATTGAGGCAGCCGGCGCGCCGCGGCGGCAACGGGTTGCCATGTATTGCCTCGCGCGAATGTGTTCCGGGCGCTGGATTGTTGCGGGGGCATTGCCGAGTATTCACGGCCGTCATACCATGATCACGGCGCGTAGCCGGGAGGAGCATGCAGATGCCCGACCACACCAGGCCGCCGGAAAAGCGAGTCACGATCTACGACGTCGCCCTTGAGGCGGACGTCTCACCGTCCACGGTGTCCCGCGCTTTCTCCCGGCCGAGTCGCGTCAACTCCGAGACCGCCGAACGGATCCGGCAGGTCGCCGAGCGGTTGGGCTACCGGACCAACCCGCTTCCCCGCGCCCTCGCCACGTCCCGCACGCGCATGATCGCGCTCGTCATCGCCGACATCACCAACCCGGTGTACGCCGGGATCGTGCGCGGGGCGCAGGAGGCGGCGATGCACAACGAGTACACCATGGTGCTCATCGACGCCCAGGAGTCCGACCGGGTGGAGCGCGCGGCGATCGAACGCACGATGTCGACAGTCGACGGGATCGTGCTCGCCAGCAGCCGGATGTCGGACTCGGCAATCCGGATGTTCGCCAAGCAGCGGCCAGTGGTGGTCCTCAACCGCTCCGTCGCCGACGTGCCCTGCGTCGTGACGGACAACCCCCGTGGGGTCCGGCGGGCCGCCGAGCACCTCGGGGAACTGGGGCACGACCACATCACCTACGTCGCGGGGCCGCAGGCGTCCTGGCCGAACGGCATCCGCTGGCGGTCGTTGCTCGAAGCCGGCATGGAACTCGAAATCAAGGTGCGCCAGATCGGCCCGTTCAGCCCGACCATCGAGGGTGGCGAACGGGCTGCCGAGGAGCTGCGCGCTCGTCCCGCGACCGCCGTCCTCGCCTTCAACGACCAGATGGCGATCGGGCTCATCCGGGGCCTCACCCGGATGGGCGTCGACGTTCCGGGCGACGTCAGCATCGTGGGTTTCGACAACACTCTCGCCGCCGACATCGTCACCCCCGGCCTCACCACGGTCGCGGCACCGTTCTACGCGGAGGGTTCCGCGGCGACCCGGCACCTGCTCACGATGATCGAGGGCGCCCCCGGGCACACCGGACGGCCGATGGTCCTGCCGGTACGCCTCGTTGTCCGCCAGTCGACGGCCGCCCGCGACCGGAAAGCGGGTCGCCCCCGACCGTGGATACGCCAGCGGCCGGCGCTCGCCGCGAGCCTGCCACCTCCCTCGGAGCAGTGAACACGTCCCGAGAGCGGCCCGTTCGAGGGGGAAGGCAGCTATCGAGGGCCGAGGCCTGTCTTTCCGTCAATCAGCTCGCGCACGACGTCGAGGTGACCCGCATGGCGTGCGGTCTCCGCTCAGTCGAGCCAGCAGATCAGCGCGGCGCCATCCCTGGCGGCCGCACCGAAGAAGCGTTGGACGTCGGGCAGGTAATGGGCCACCCACGCAAGTTGGCCGGGTCGGTCCCAGGTTCCGGGGTAGATGTCGGCCCGGACCAGCTCCTGTGGGTCGACGCCCCGGATGAGGTCGTCCTGGGTGAGCTCGGCCAGGCGCGCGGCCGCCGTCGCGACGTCGACCGGTGTCAGATAGGAGGGCGGCCCGTAGCCCCAGTCGTCTTCGAGGTTCTCCAGGAAGTCGAACATCTCCTCGCTGTCGGGCTCGACGTCGGGCAGCTCCACGAACCGCTCCGCGCCCGAGACCAGCGGAATCTCGAAGCCCAGCCGATCGAGGAGGAACTCGAACCCGTCCCAGGCCTTGTCGATGCCCTCCCAGCGTTCAGAGTCGTCGTTCCGTTGCGTCATCGCGAGGTCGTAGGCCCAGCCGAGGTCTGTCCTCGCCCGCTCCAGTTCGTCGGGCGAAACGCGCAGCCAGTTGCCGTTCATACTCACCGCGGCAGCCTAAGTACCGGCTACGACAATTCCGGACAGCACCGAGATTCCGCAGCCATGTTCCACCATGTCGAGGGCCGCTCTCGCGGAACGTGTCGGGGAGATTGGGGCCGCACGGGCCGCGGCAAGAAACGACAACTCGTTGCCGAGGCACGGCCCCACCGAGCAACATCGACGCGCACCCATCTGTCGACGTCGTCGTGCTCCCGCGCCGGGCGCACGGCGACGAGTGGACGAACGAGGAGACGGCGATGATCCGAGGCTCGACGCCCAGGCTACGACGGACCCTCATCGTGCTGGGCACGGCACTGGCCACCGTCGCGGCCACCCTCACGGTCGCCACCACCACGCCCGTCGCCGCGGCCCCGTCGCCGGACGACTACAACGGCTCCGACCTGTGGCTGCGATACGTACCGGTCGACGATGCGAAGCTGCGCGGTGACTACCTCCGCGCGGCCACGGCGATCGTGGTCGAGAACGCCGACGCCACGAAGGTCCACCGGCACACCACCGACCTCGCCATGGGCCCCGATTCGAGCGAGAAGCTCGCCGAGACCACGCTGGGCGCCGCCCGGGACGAACTGGTCCGCGGTCTGGGCGGGCTGCTCGGTCAGCCGACGCCCGTCGCGACGGTCGCCGGTGGCACGGTCCCGGACGGCGCGGTCGTGGTGGGCACGCCCACGAGTTCGCCGCTGGTGGGCC
>NZ_JBEYSL010000033.1:0-24961 GCF_040642735.1 Micromonospora sp. NPDC047753
GCAACTACGGCGCAGTTCCCAACCTGTCCACCGACCTGTTTGAGCAGGCCCTTGCCACCCGTGGAGGCTCGGATGACACCCCGGCAGGGCTGCCGGCCACCGTTCCTCCGGCCGGTCACCCAGGGTGAACAGGGCCTCCTTGCAGCCCTGCGCGGCACCCTCCCGGGCGATCGCGAGGACCTCGTCGCGGTCCAGGAACGGCGCCGGCAACCGGTGCGGCACGGTCGCGAAGGTGCAGTAGTGGCACCGGTCCCGGCAGAGCCGCGTCAGCGGGATGAAAACCTTCTTCGAGTACGTGACCACCCCCGGCCGCCCGGCGTCCCGCAGCCCGGCGTCGCGGACTCCCCCGGCGAGCCGGAGCAGCTCGTCGAACGCGTCGCCACGAGCGGACAGCAGCGCGGTCGCCTCGTCGAGATCCAGCGCACGCCCGTTCGCGGCCCGGCCCAGGGCCCGCCGCACGCTCGCATCGCTCGGGCCGGAGTGGGTGCGATCAACCATCCACTCACCCTATGCTCAGCCCGACGCCACCCAACCAGTCCCCACCACGCCCCGCGCCGCGCCGTGCCCGGTCGCAGCCTCCCGCGCGGTGCGTCCCGTCGATCAAGGAGTTGTGGTGGGTGACAAAGCGTCTCGTAAAAGCGCGAATCCGGCACCACAACTCCATGATCGACGGAGTTGTGGTGCCGGAGCCTCGCGATCTTGCAGTTTGTGTCCCGACTTAGGGGACATCTCGCTCGTTTCGACTACCGGAAGTGCAAGATCGGCGCGGTCTTCGGGTCAGCGGGGCTGGTCGGGGTGGTCGTTGGGCTTGATGTGTCGGGTGCGGTCGTTGTCCGGGTCGGTGGGGTGGGAGATGACCTCGGTCGGGTCGGCGGACTGGCGCGGGATCGCCTGAGTGGGGTCGGCCGACGGCGGCTGCCCGAACGGCGGCGCGGCCGGGGACGGCGGCGCTGACTGGGGGGCGGGATTCGCCTGAGGCGCGGACTGCGGCGCCGGGAACGGCGGGGCCGACTGCGGGAACGGTGGCGCGGACTGCGGGTGCGGCGGGCCCGGCTGCGGGTGCGGCGGCGCGGACTGCGGGAACGGTGGGGCCGACTGCGGGGCCTGGAACGGTGGCGACTGCTGGCCGTACTGGCCGGCCTGCGGGTAACCACCCGGCTGACCAGCTTGCGGGTAGCCACCACCCGGCTGGCCAGCCTGCGGGTAGCCGCCGCCGGGCTGGCCGGGAGCGGGCCAGCCACCCTGCGGCTGACTGCCGGGCTGACCCGGGGTCGGCCAACCGCCCTGCTGCTGCGGCCAGCCCGGCTGGGGCTGGCCGTAGACGCCTGGCTGCGGCTTGGCTCGCGGCACGTAGTAGTGGGCGCGCCAGATGGTGTAGACCACCCAGGCGGCGATCGCGAAGATCACCATCCAGGCGAACCGGGTGAGCACACCGAGTAGCGCGTCGAGCACCTCGGCCTCGGCCAGCCGGCCCACCGTCCAGATCAGCATGGTCAGCGTGCCGAACAGTGCGCTGACCGCGTACTCGACGAGAGCTGCCTGCGTGATCAGCTTCGCCTTCGCCAACACGGGCGAGATGTGCGTGGCCAGCAGCACCGCCAGCAGCGGGAGGCCCACCGCCTCCACCCCGACGAACGCGTAGAAGGCGCTACCCGCGCGGTCGGTGAAGGAGCTGTAGTCGTTCGGGGCGATGAGCCGGAGCAGGCCCACGAAGAGGAACACGGCGTTGGCGCCGAGCAGCGCGAGCGCGGCGAGCTCCCGTAGTGGCTTGGTCAGCTGGCGGGCCTGCGTCGCGTCGGCGGACGCGGGCTCGGCGGGGCTGGTCACGAGCTCCCCCTCGGGGCATCAACGGACAGGTGACCGTGAGCCTAGTCTCCCGGGCCACCCACCGATCGGAGGCGTCACGTGCGCGAGGATGGTCGACATGCGCATCGTGGTTCTGGCCGGCGGCATCGGCGGCGCCCGGTTCCTGCTCGGCGTCCGGGCGTACGCCCGTGACGTCGGCGCTGAGGTGACCGCCGTTGTCAACGTCGGCGACGACCTGTGGTTACACGGGTTGAAGATCTGCCCCGACCTGGACAGCGTCATGTACACCCTCGGCGGGGGCGCCGACCCGGAACGGGGTTGGGGTCGGGTCGGTGAGAGCTGGACGGTCAAACAGGAGTTGGCCGCGTACGGGGCGGAGCCGACCTGGTTCGGCCTCGGCGACAAGGACATCGCCACCCACCTGGTCCGCAGCACCATGCTCAACGGCGGTTATCCGTTGAGCGCGGTCACCGAGGCGCTGGCCAGTCGCTGGGAGCCGGGCGTACGCCTGTTGCCGGCGACGGACGACCGCCTGGAGACCCATGCCGTGGTGGAGGACGACCAGGGTCAGCGGGCGATCCACTTTCAGGAGTGGTGGGTGCGGTACCGGGCCGACATCCTCACGCACCGTTTCGTGTTCGTGGGCGCGGAGACGGCGAAGCCGGCACCGGGGGTGCTGGACGCGATCGCCTCGGCCGACCTGGTGCTGATCGCGCCGAGCAACCCGGTGGTGAGCATCGCGCCGGTGCTGGCCGTACCGGGGCTGCGTGCGGCGGTGGCGGACGGCCCGGCGCCGGTGGTGGGTGTCTCCCCGATCATCGGCGGCGCGCCGGTGCGGGGGATGGCCGACCGTTGCCTGGCCGTGCTCGGCGCGGAGTGCAGCGCGGCGGGGGTGGGTCGGCTCTACGGCGGCCGGGCGAGCGGCGGTCTGCTCGACGGTTGGCTGGTGGCTGAGGAGGATGCGGGCACCGTGGTGCCCGAGGTGACGGTCCGCGCGGTGCCGCTGCGGATGACCGACGAGGCGGCGACGGCGGCCATGGTCCGTGCCGCGGTGGAGTTGACGTGAGGCTGGAGATTCTGCCGGTGCTCGGCATCGGTCACGTGACCGAGGGTGACGATCTGGCCGCGGTGATCGCGACTGCCGCGCCGTGGCTGCGCAACGGCGACGTACTGGTGGTGACCAGCAAGATCGTTTCCAAGGCGGAGGGGCGGCTCGTCGACGTGCCGGCGGACGGGCCGGAACGGCTGGCCGCCCGGGACGACGTCCTGGCCGGTGAGACCGCCCGGGTGGTGGCCAGTCGGGGGGCGACCCGGATCGTGCAGACCCACCACGGCTTCGTCATGGCCTCGGCCGGGATCGACGCGTCGAACGTGGACAAGACCCAACTGGTGCTGCTGCCGGTCGACCCGGACGCCTCGGCGCGGGCTCTTCGGGACGCGCTTCGGGAGCGCTACGACCTGGACCTGGCCGTGATCATCAGCGACACGATGGGCCGGCCCTGGCGCAACGGGCTCACCGACGTGGCGCTCGGGGTGGCCGGCATGACGGCGATCCGGGACCACCGGGGCGAGGTCGACCCGTACGGCAACGAGTTGCAGTTGACCCAGATGGCCGTGGTGGACGAGCTGGCGGGTGCCGGCGAACTGATCAAGGGCAAGTGCGATCAGGTCCCCGTCGCTGTGGTGCGGGGCTATCTGCCGGCCAGCAACCCGGACGACGCCGGTGGCGCGCGGGCGCTGATCCGCGACGCGGCGCAGGACCTGTTCTCGCTCGGTACCGCCGAAGCCCGCGCCGCCGGGCTCTCCGACGCCGCCACCCTGACCGACGGTCCGGGCCCGACACCGGCGGACCTGACCGCGGTGCGACGGGCGATCGACGCGGTCGCCGGGGTGGTCGCCCCCGGCACGGTCTTCACACTGGTCGACGAGGCCGAGGTACGCGCCGGTCTGGTCGCCGAGATGCCCGGGTGGCCGGACGGCGCCGACCTGGTGCTCGGCTCGGCCCCGACGCCCGTCGAGCCGTTCGGTCTGGTCCGTTTCGGCGCCGACCTGCACCGGCTGCGCGTCGCCCTGGCCGCCCAGGGTGTCGGGTCGACACTGTTGCCGCCGCCGCCCGGAAGCCCCGCGAGCGCCGCGCTCGCCCTGTAGAAGCTGGTGCGAACGGCCGGGTCACGCGTCCAGCATGGCCCGGCCCAGCGGGGTCAACGTGTGCAGCACGCTGTTGCGTTCGCGGTGGCTGACCAGCAGACCAGCGTTGCGCAGGACTGTGGCGTGCTGGCTCGCCGCCGCCGGTGAGATGTTGAGCTGGCGGGCGACCTCCCCGGTGGTGCAGCCCTCGTCGCTGGCCTGCAACACCGCCGCCCGGGTGCGGCCCAGCAGCGCGGCGAGTGATTCGCGCGCAGCACCGGACGCGGCGTCGGCGTCGGCGGAGACCAGCGCGCCCAGCCGGTCCACCGGGTAGACCAGCACCGGTGGCAGCGCCGGGTCGAGCAGTGCGACAGGGGTCGCAGCGCAGAAGAACGACGGCACCAGCAGCAGCCCACGGCCGTCCAGGTGCAGCTCCCTGCTGTGCGGGTAGCTGTGGACCTCCAGAACCCCGCTCTCCCAGCGCATGGCCGGCCGGAGGCTGGCGAGCAGGCCCTCGACGCCGCCGTCGAGCAGCGCCCGCGCCCGCCGCGTGCGGTCCGCCGCGACCGCGGCCTGGATCCGGCCCCAGTACGGGCTGATCGCCAGCGACCGGTACTGCTCCATCGACTCGGCGAGGTGGTGCAGCGCGGACACCTCACCGCGAGCGAGCGCTGCCGCGGAGGAGGGCAGCTGATTCTCGGCGGCCAGCACGCTCAGGTCCCGGTGCAGCAACTCGGCGGGGGTCCGGCGGAGCGCGTCCAGCCCGGCCTCGAAGCCCTCGACGCTGGCGTACGGGGTGAGGAAGTCGGGGAAGTAGCCACGCGGCGGGTTCAACGCGAAGAGCAGGCGGAGTTGCTCGGAGGCGGAGTTCTGGCGTAGATCCCGGGCCACGCTGCGCCGCCAGTTGGCGGTCAGCGGATCGCGGGTGCGGCCGCGCAGCACGTGCAGGCTGAGGACCAGCTCCCAGACCGGGTCCGCCGCCGGCGCCACCCGGGTCCGGAGGATGTCCTCCCCAGAAAAGTGGATCTTCAGCATGGAGCGCTCCTGTGTCGCCGACAGGGGGATGCCGGATGACCGTTCGACTCTACCTGGCCGGCAGTAATCTCCATCTTTAAGCCTGGACTGAAAAACCTCGACGCCTCCGGGGCCGGTTAGGCATGCTTCCCATGCCCGAACACGGCGCCGTGCGTCCTTGACGCCCGTGCTGCCGGGGGCACCGGGACCGGGGAGGCCCCGGTGATCGGACGGCACCACGAGGGTCTGCGGCCCTTGCTCCGCGGAGGTGCCGTCCGGTCATCCGCCCCCCGGTGCCGGCTCAGCCGACCCAGAGCGCGACCCGATGGTCCTCGTCCGTGACGTAGAACGACCGTCCGTCCAGCTCCGCCACGCCCTCGACGTGGTGAAACGGGGCCAGGTCCGCCACCTGCTCCCCGACGAGCCGCCGCCCGTCGCCGGCCTCGCCACCGGTGAGCCGGAAGCGGACGTGCCGGGAGGTGACCTCACCCCCACCCGGATGGTCGTCGAGCAGGACCGATCCCTTGCCCAGCGCGTCGATCGAGCCGATCACGGCCGCGTACCCGCCGTCCGCCGTCGGGGTGATCGCGCGGAAGCCGGTCAGCTGCCCCGGCGCGGTGACTCCGGTCAACACGTACGCGCCCAACGCCCGCGGCCAGGCCCGCTCGGCCGTGAACATGCCCGGCACACCGGCCACCTCGACCAGGATCGGCTCACCGGCGACGGTGACCGGAAAACGCAGCCCGAGCAGCACCGTCGCGGCCGGGGTGAACGCCGCAGCCTCCACGTTCAACGGCAGGTCGTCCGGGGCCAACCGGCTCACCCAGCTCTTCTCCCGGACGGTCCCCCGAGCCAGCGTCTCCACGATGAACCGCTCCCGCACCCGCTCCCCCGCCGGCAGGAGGGTCAGCGGCGCCGCGGCGAGGGCGTCGTTCACCGCCCGGTGCAGGCGAAACGAGTTGCGTACCACGTGCACCGGCACCGGCCCGGCTGCCGCGTCGTCCTCGCGGAACCGGGCCACGAAGGCGCGCCGAGGTCGCAGCGGGCCAGCCTTCGAGCCGAAGTGGGAGCCGAACACGTACACCCAGCCGTCGTGGTGGGCGAGCGCCTCACCGTCCTCGGTCCGCCCGTTCTCCACACCGGCATCCGCCGGCACGTGCAGGGCCGTCCACTCCCCGTCGTCGCGCTCCAGCAGCAGCGCCAGGCAGCGCTCCACCGGCCCCTCGTCCAGCACCGTCCAGAAGCCCCGCCGGGCACCGTACGCGCGCAGCAGCGCCGCCGACCGCACCGGCAACAGATCACTGGCCTCGTTACCGGCCACCACGAATTCGACGAGTCGCAGGGTCACCGAGCCAGCGTACGGAGCACACGCTCGTACAGTGGCGGGGTGCCCGACACCGTGATGACCGGCCCGACCGCCCAGCCGACCGACCCCGAGACGTACCAGGCGCTGCACGCCGACGCCACCGCGTTGCTGGAGGGCTGGCAGCCCACCAGCCCGGACGCGGCCAGCGCGCGGGACCGGACCCTGGCGCTGCTCGCCGCCGGCCCGGTCGCGATGAGCCGGCAGCACCGCCCGGGGCACGTCACCGCCAGCGCGTTGGTGCTGGACGCCACCGGCTCCCGGGTACTGCTCTGCCTGCACGGCAAGTTCGGGCGTTGGGTGCAGCTCGGCGGGCACTGCGAGCCGACCGACCAGACCCTGGTCGGCGCGGCGCTCCGCGAGGCCACCGAGGAGTCCGGGATCGCCGGCCTGCGCATCGACCCGGTGCCGATCGACGTGGACGTGCACCAGGTGCAGTGTCAGGGCGGCTCGGCGCACTACGACGTCCGGTTCGCGGTGATCGCCCCGCCCTCGGCCGTGGAGCAGGTCAGCGACGAGGCCGAGGAGCTGGGCTGGTTCCCACCGGACCAGCTGCCCGAGCCACTGGCCGGCGGGACCGCACAACTGGTCGCACCGGCCCTCGCCGCCCTCAGACGTAGCCCTCTTCGCCTCGCCCCTTGAGCTCGTCGACGAGGCTCTTGACGTCCTGCGCCCGGTCGCGTGGGCAGACCAGCACCGCGTCCGGGGTGTCCACCACGATCAGGTCGCGCAGACCGAGCACGGCCACCAACCGACCCGACTGCGGGACGACCACGAGGTTGCTGCTGTCCCGCAGCAGCACGCCCGGCTTGGCCTCCGAGCCGAGCACCACGTTGCCCGCGTCGTCGGCCGACAGCACGTCGCCGAGGGTGTGGAAGTCACCGACGTCGTTCCAACCGAAGTCGCCCGGCACCGTCGCGACCCGACCCGCCGTGGCCGCGCCCTCCATCACCGCGTAGTCGACGGAGATCTTCGGCAGGGTCGGCCAGATCGCGCCCAGGACGTCGTCCTGCTCCGGGGTGCCCCAGGCGGCGGCGATCGCGGCGACGCCGGCGTGCAGCGCCGGCTGCTGGCGGGCCAGCTCGGCGAGGAAGACGTCCACCCGCCACACGAACATGCTCGCGTTCCACAGGTACCGGCCCGAACGGACGTACGCCTCGGCCACCTCGGCGGCCGGCTTCTCCTTGAACTCGGTCACCGGCCGCCACGGCACACCCTCGGTCGGATCGCCGGTCTCCAGGTAGCCGTAGCCGGTCTCCGCGCGGGTCGGAGTGATCCCGACGGTCATCAGCATGCCCTGCTGGGCCCCGTGGACCGCCTCCTGGACGGTGCAGACCCAGCTGTCCGGGTCGCGGATCAGGTGGTCGGCCGCGAAGCTGCCCATCACCGCGTTCGGGTCACGTGCCGCGATGACCGCGGCGGCCAACGCGATCGCCGCGCAGGAATCCCGGGGGGAGGGCTCGACCAGGATGTTCTCCTCCGGCAGCACGGCGAGCTGCCGTGCCACCGCCGTGACGTGCGCGGCACCGGTGACCACGAGGATCCGATCCGGTGTGGTCAGCGGCGCGAGCCGTTCGACCGTCGCCTGGAGCAACGAGGCGCTGGTGCCGGTCAGCGGGTGGAGGAACTTGGGATGGCCGGCGCGGGACAGCGGCCACAACCTCGTGCCACTGCCACCTGCCGGAATGACCGCATAAAGCATCCGCACATCATGCCCGACGTACCTGCCCAAAGTGGCACGGGTCACCCGCAGTGGTGCGGAGGGTCAGGAGCGGGCGCGACTCCACGCGGAGATGTGCACCTCGGCGCTGGACTCCCAGGTGAACTCCTTGGCCCGGTCGAACCCCGCCTTCGCCAGCGACAACCGTCGCTGCTCGTCGTCGAGCAGGGCGGCCAGGTCGATGCCGATCTGCTCCGGGTCCTCCGAGGTGTACGCGACCGCGTCGCCGCCCACCTCGGGCAGCGAGAGCCGGGGGGTGGTCAGCACCGGGGCGGCGCACGCCATCGCCTCCAGGATCGGCAGCCCGAACCCCTCGCCGTAGGACGGGTACGCGGCGACCAGCGCACCGCCGAGGAAACCTGGCAGGTCGCCGTAGCGAAGGTAGCCGGGGCGCAGCAGACGCAGGTGCGACGGCACCTCGGCCACCGCCCGGTCGATGTCCTCGTCGTGCCCCTGCCCACCGGCGATCACCAGGGCCGGCGGGTCGACCCGGTCGGCCACCGCCCGCGCCCACCCACGGATCAGGTTGGGCACGTTCTTCCGAGGTTCCTTGGCACCGAGGAAGGCGACGTAGCTGCTGTTGCCCAGCCCCAGACGCGCTCGCACCCGAGCCTTCTCCTCCTCGGTGGGAGCGTGGAAGGCAGCCTGGTCGACGCCGTGGTAGGCGACGTCGATCCGCGTCGGGTCGGCGTCGAGCAACCGGATCAGCTCGTCCCGGGTGGCCTTGCTGGGCACGATCACCCGGTTGGCGCGGCGCAACGAGGTCTTGATGGCGCTGCGGAAGAACGTGCGGCGCGACTTGTCGTAATGCTCCGGCTCGGTGAAGAACGTCGCATCGTGCACGGTGACCGTGACCGGACATCCGGCCCGCAGCGGGCAGGTGTAGAAGGGCGAGTGCAACACCTCCGCGCCGACCTGCTGGGCGAGCAGCGGCAGGCCGGTCTGCTCCCAGGCGAGCCGGGCCGGGCGGTGCGCCACGGCGGCCGGAGCCGGGATGATCTCCGCGCCGGGCAGCATGCGGGTGTACCGCTCAAGATCGGTGCGGAGACTGACCACCGCCAGCTCCACCCCCGACCCGCACACCTTGCCGAGGGCGCCGAGCAGACCGTCGACGTATCGACCGACACCACCACGGTCGGTGGGGACACTCGTGGCGTCGATGAGCACGCGGGGCGGGCGACCGGCGGTCACGGGGCGACTCCTTGTACTGGCGAGACTGTGGGGAACAACACTCCGGGGGTAAAGCCTACGCCGGGGCGCGGGGCCGACGCTGACTGCGACCCGACGGTACGCCGACTTGTCATCGTCATCGAGTACGGCCCGCAGGGGCGTATCGTTCGCGCCGATGGCCGACAACATTGCCCGGGTGTTCGCCGACGCGATCGCGTCCGACCCGACCCGACCGCTGCTCACCTGGTACGACGACGCCACCGGCGACCGCACCGAACTCTCCGGCGTCACGTTGGCGAACTGGGTGGCGAAGACCGCCAACCTCCTCGTCGACGAGGTCGGCCTCGCGCCGGGCACCCCGGCCGGCGTGGTGCTGCCGCCACACTGGCAGACCGCGGCGGTGCTGCTGGCCTGCTGGTCGGCCAAGCTCAGCGTCGTCGACACGCCGGGCGAGGTGGGGGTGCTCTTCGCCGCCGCCGACAGGTTCGACGAGGCGCAGTCCTGGTCCGCCGACGAGCGGTACGCCCTCGGGTTGGCCCCGCTCGCCGCCCCGCTTCGGCAGGTGCCGCCGGGATTCGTCGACTACGTCGTCGAGGTACGCGGACACGGTGACCACTTCACGCCGCAGTCCGGCCCTGGCCCCACCGACGCGCACCTGCTGAGCCGTGCCGAGGCCCGCGCCACCGAGTTGGGCATCCTCCCCGGCGCCCGGGTCCTCATCGACGCCGCCCGGCACCCCGACCCGGTCGACTGGCTGCTGGCCCCGCTGACCCGGGCCGCCACAGTGGTCCTCTGCGCCAACCAGGACCCCGCCCGCCTACCCGCCCGGCTGACCGCGGAAAAAGTCACGCACTCCCTCTCCTGACCACACCCCGCCCCGCCGATCTTGCAGTTTCGGTTGTCGAAACAGGTGGGATGCCCCTTGGGTCGGGACAGAAACTGCAAGATCGGGGGAAGGGTCAGGACGTCGCGCGGGACTGGGCGAGGGCCGCGAAGGCGGTCAGGGACTCGGGGTTGGCGAGGGCGCCCTTCGCGGCGGCCTGGTCGACCGGGGTGCCGGTGAGGATCTTCTTGACCGGCACCTCCAGCTTCTTCGCCGAGAGGGTGCGGGGCACCGAACGCACCTGGTGGATCTCGTCGGGCACGTGCCGGGGTGAGAGCGCCGTGCGCAGTTCACGGCAGATCTTCGCGCGCATCGGGTCGTCCAGCTCCAGACCCTCGGCCAGCACCACGAAGAGCAGCAGCTCACCGGCGCCGCCCTCGTCGTCCTCCAGGTGCACGACGACCGAGTCGAGGACCTCGTCGAGCCCTTCCACGACCGAGTAGAACTCGGCGGTGCCGAGACGCACCCCACCACGGTTGAGGGTGGCGTCGGAGCGGCCGGTGATCACGCAGCCGCCCCGCTCGTTGATGGTGATCCAGTCACCGTGTCGCCAGACGCCCGGGTAGACGTCGAAGTACGCCTCCGCGTAACGGGTGCCGTCCCTGTCGTTCCAGAAGCCCACCGGCATGCTCGGCATCGGTTCGGTGATCACCAGCTCGCCGAGTTCGCCGATGACCGGTGTGCCGTCGGCGGAACGGGCCTCCACCTTGGCGCCCAACGCCCGGCAGGCGATCTCACCGGCGTACACCGGCAGCAGCGGCACCCCACCGACGAAGCCGGTGCACACGTCGGTGCCACCGGAGAGCGACTGGAGTTGGACGTGGTCGCCGACGGTCTCGTACACCCAGCGGAAGCCCTCGGCGGGCAGCGGCGCACCGGTGGAACCCACGCCTCGCAGCGCCGACAGATCGGCGACCTCCCGGGGGACCAACCCGGCCTTACGGCAGGCCAGCAGGTACGGCGCGGAGGTGCCGAAGTACGTCGTCCCGGTCTCCGCCGCCAGCCGCCACAACCCGCCCAGGTCAGGCTCGGCCGGCCGGCCGGGCTCCGCCCGCACCCCCGGGTTGCCGTCGAAGAGCACGATGGCCGCCCCCACCGCCGGGCCGGAGACCAGGAAGTTCCACATCATCCAACCGGTGGTGGTGAACCAGAAGAACCGGTCGGCCGGGCCCAGATCGTGGTGCAGGGCGAGCATCTTCAGGTGCTCCAGCAGGATGCCACCGTGGCCGTGCACGATCGGCTTCGGCAGGCCGGTGGTGCCCGAGGAGTACAGCACGTAGAGCGGGTGGTCGAACGGCACCGGCGTGAACGTCAACGGCTCGTCGGTGGGTGCGGCCAGTTCGGCCCAGCCCAGCGCGCCCTCGGGTGCGGGGCCCGTCGGGTCGAGGTAGCCGATGCTGACGGTGTGGCGCAGCGACGGCAGGGCGGCCCGGATCGCGGCGACCTCGGCACGCCGGTCCACCGGCTTGTCGCCGTACCGGTAGCCGTCCACGGCGACCAGCACCGTCGGTTCGATCTGCTGCCAACGGTCGGTGACGCTACGGGTGCCGAACTCGGGCGCGCAGGACGAGAAGATCGCGCCCAGGCTGGCGGTGGACAGCAGCAGGACGTACGTCTCGGCGATGTTCGGGGCGTACGCCGCCACCCGGTCACCGGCGGTGACTCCGAGCCGGCGCAGCCCGGCCGACACCCGGCGGACCTGCTCGCGCAGCTCCCCAGCGGTGAGCGTGACCGGCGGGCGGGTCTGCCCGTGCGCGATCACCACCGGGTCGTCGTCGGCCCGCCCCGGCATCCGCAGCACGTTCTCCGCGTAGTTGAGAGTGGCGTCGGGGAACCAACGGGCGCCGGGCATCCCCCGCTCGGCGAGGGTGGCGCTCGGCGGTGTGTGCGCGATCACCTCGAAGTGGTCCCAGATCGAGCGCCAGAACCCGTCCAGATCGGTGGTGGACCAACGCCACAGCGCGTCGTAGTCGGCGAAGTCCAACCCGCGGTGCTCCCGCAGCCAGCGCAGGTAGGCACCGATCCGGGACCGCTCGCGTACGTCCGCCGGCGGCGTCCACAGCATGTCACCCACTGCTCCACCCTCCCCCTGGCCCGACACGACACTGTGACTGGGCCGTGGCGCCATCTTGCCCTACCTCGAAGCGCCATTCTGCGCACCGGGTAGGCCAACCGACGCGTGCCCGTCCCACACTGCAACCCGCCACCTCATGTGGGTCAGCCGGCGCGGTGGGCCTGGATGGCACGGCGGCGGGCCAGCCGGTGCGCTCGGCGGATCTCCGCCTCCTTGTACCGGCGCTCGTCCTCCGCCGTCTCGGGCAGCACCGGGCGGACCGCCCGCGGCGCCCCACCCACGTCCACGCCGACGAACACCAGGTACGCGGTGGCGACCCGGACCGGCGCGTCCTCGGCCGAGTCCCACCGTTCGGCGACCACCCGCACGCCCACCTCCATCGAGGTCTGGCCGGTCCAGTTCACCTGGGCGTGCGCGTGCACCAGGTCGCCGACCCGGACCGCCTCGGAGAAGACGATCTCGTCGATCGCCGCGGTCACCGCGGTCCCTCCGCTGTGTCGGGCGGCAGCCGCCCCGGCCACGTCGTCGACGAACTTCATCAGGACCCCGCCGTGCACGGTGCCGTACAGGTTGACGTCCACCGCGGTCATGATCTTGCTGAGAGTGACGCGCGAGTACGACGTCGGCTTGCCGGTTGGAGGGGCGGAGAGGTGCTCAGTCATGTCGAAAACGGTACGGTGCGCGGATGCGACATCTCTGGAGCTTCCTCGCCGGGCTGGTGGTGGCGCCCATCACCTGGGTGCTGGTCACACTGGGGCAGGACGGGTCGAGCCGGACGGTCGACCGCTGGGTGGAGATCGGCACGTTCAACACCGCCAACCTGATCGAGCCGGCCGTGTACCTCGGTGTCGGCGGTGTCCTGCTGGGCCTGCTCGGCACGCTGCGCTTCTCGCCGCTGGGCCCGTTGGTGGCCGGTGCGCTGCTGGTCACCCCGTACATCGGGATGTTCGTGGCGCCCTTCTCGGTGCGGGACGCCATTCCGCACGAGTGGAAGGTGTTCGGCGATCCTCTGCCGCTGCGACTGCCCGTGGAGAACGGCACGCTCTTCCTGCTCGGCCTGCTGCTGCTGATGGCGACCTTCAGTCAACAGCGTTGGCGGCAGTGGCCGAGCCCGGCGACCGAACCGACCGCGGCACCCACCCCGGGGTCGGACGGAGGCCCCCGCGACGACAACTTCACGTTGACCGACTGGACGCCTCCCGCGCCCACGGAGCGCGACACCGCGCCCCTCACTCTGGGTTACCCGGCCGACTCGACATCGACCGAGCCGCTGCCCCGCCGGGTGGGTGGCGAATCACCCTGGTCCGCCCCACCGCGCGGCCAACCGCGCCCCGAGGACACCACCGAGATCCGCTGATCGCCGGGGCGGGCCGGGTGACCGGCCCGCCCTCCGTCTCTTGCGGGCTAGTGCAGCGCGATCGCCAGGTCCGGGTCGACTGTGCCGAGGCCGGCGCGGGGCACGACGAGGAGCATGACGATCAGCGCGGCGGCCATGCCGCCCGCGATGACTATCGCCATCGGTACGCTCCCGGCGCCGAACAGACCGGCCAGTGGCGCCGACAACGCACCGATGCCGAACTGCACCGCGCCGAGCAGCGCTGCGGCGGTGCCGGCGGCCTCGCTGTGCCGGCTCATGGCCAGCGCCGGCGCGTTCGGCAGGGCGAGACCGGCGGCGGCCAGGACCAGCCACAGTGACGCGAGCAGGGTGCCCAGGCCACCGATGCCGGTCGCCGCGAACATGACCAGCAGCAGTCCGGCTGCCGTTCCGGCGATCAGGGCGCTCACCAGGATCTGCTGCGGGGTGTAGCGGCGCAGCAGCCGCACGTTGAACTGGGTGGCCCCGATCAGGCCCACCGCGCCGGCCCCGAAGGCGATGCCGAACTGCTGCTCGTCGAGGCCGTACTCCTGCTGGAGCACGAACGACGAACCCGAGACGTACGCGAACAGGGCGGCCATCGCCAGCCCGGCGACCAGCACCAGGCCGACGAACGCCCGGTCGTTGAGCAGCCCTCGATAGTCGCGGAGGGTGGCGCTCACCCCGCCGTGCCGCCGACGCGCCACCGGAAGGGTCTCCGGGAGCCGGAACGCGGCCACGACGATCAGCAGCGCGCCCAGCACCGCCAGCGCCGCGAAGACGCCCCGCCAGTCGGTCCAGCTCAGCAGGCCGCTGCCGAGCGTCGGCGCGAGGATGGGCGCCAGGCCCATGACGAGCATCAGCCGGGAGAAGATCCGGGCGAAGGAGGCACCGCTGAACAGGTCGCGGACCACTGCCGTCGCGACCACTGTGGCGGCGGCGACGCCGAGCCCCTGGAGTACGCGCAGCCCGCCGAGGACCTCGATGTCGGGTGCGAAGACGCACAGCACGGATGCCACGATGTGCACGGCCAGACCGGCCAGCAGCGGCACCCGTCGCCCGACCACATCGGAGAGCGGCCCGATCAGCAACTGGCCCAACGCGAGACCGACAAGCGTGCCGGTCAGCGTCAATTGCACAGCGGTCTCGGTGGTCTGCAGGCCCGCCGTGATGGCGGGTAGCGCGGGCAGGTACATGTCGATGGTCAGCGGCCCGATCGCGATCAGGGCGCCCAGCACCAGGACGAGCTGCGCCCGCTGACGGTTGGTCATCAGGTCGCCGGGCAGCACCTCTTGCGCGACGGCTGATTCGTGTCCGGTCTTGTCCACCAACTGCTTCATCATCTCGATCTCTCTGCGGAAGCTGGTGCGTCGTCACGAGCGGCGGCGCGGGCGTCACCGGCGCCGCGCGGACGCGGCGTCCCAGTGTGGGGTGCCCGGCGGTGGGCAGCGTGGATGTGACGAGGCAGGGGTCGTGGCGGGGGTGGCCGGGTGGCGCGATGATCCGAGGGTGATTCTCTCGGTCGGCAACACCCCGGCGGTGTGTGACGTTCCCGGTGTGTGGGGAGTCACCCCACCCCGTCCGCCGCGCGACTCGCCTGCCGGACCATGCCGGCTCGGGGCGGGCCGGGTGACCGGCCCGCCCTCCGTCTAACTTCCCGCCGCGAGGGTGGCCCGGACGGTGCCCAGCAGTGCGTCCCGGGCCGTCATCGGGAAGAAGTGCCCGCCCGGCAGCACGTGCAGGGTGGACCCGGCCGACGTGTGCTCCCCCCACGGCGCGACCCGATCCGGCGGCACCTCCCGGTCCCGGTCCCCCGCGAAGGCGACGATCGGGCAGCTCAGCGGCGGCTCCGGCCGGTACTCGTAGGTCTCGCAGACCGCGAAGTCGGCGCGGATGGCGGGCAGCAGCAGGTCGAGCAGTTCGGGTTCGGCCAGGATCTCCTCGTCCAGACCGCCCAGCTCACGCAGCCGTTCGACGACCACCGCGTCCGGTTGGTCGTGAATGTTCGGCGAGGTACGCCGCAGCCCCGGCGCGAGGGCACCGGCGGCGAAGAGGACGCGGGGCGGCGGCACCGCGCGGCGACGCAGTTCGCGGGCCAGCTCGAACGAGACCAACGCCCCCATACTGTGCCCGAACAGGGCGTAGGGCACCCCCAGCTCGGGGGCCAGCGCCGGGGCGAGGGCCTCCACCAGCTGCCGCACCCCGGTGTACGCCGGCTCACGCCAGCGGGACTGCCGCCCGGGCAGCTCGACCGGGCAGACCTCGACGTCGTCGCCGAGCAGCTCCTGCCACCCGTGGTACGCCGAGGACCCACCACCGGCGTACGGCAGGCAGATCAGTCGGACGGCGGGGGTGACGCGGCGGCGCGGCCCGGCGGCCAGCCAGCCCTGGGCGCGGGCGGGCGCGTGGGTGGTGAGGCGGTTCACGGAACGGCTCTCCTAGTACGTCGGCTCGTCGGCCAGCAGGGCACTGGCCTCCTCGTCGGACATCTCCTCCAGCTCACTGAGCAGGTGGTCCTCGACGGCGAACGCGGCGGCCTCCAGGGTGGGACTGTCGAACAGCACCCGGATCGGCACCTGCACGTCGAACGCCTTGCGCAGGTGCACCACGGCCCGCATCGCCAGCAACGAGTCACCGCCGAGGGCGAAGAAGTTGTCGTGCACGCCGATCCGGTCGACCCGCAGGATGCCGGCCCAGACCTCGGCGATGGTCTCCTCCAGGGTGGAGCGGGGTGCCACGTACGGCACGTCGTCCGCCTCGACCGCGTCCGCCAACTCCACCAGCGGTCGCCTGTCGACCTTTCCGTTGGCGGTGAGCGGCAGCTCGTCGATCTCGTGGAACGCCGCCGGCACCATGTACCCCGGCAGCTTGCCCGCGAGGAACTCGCGCACGTCCGTCGGCACGGCACCGGCGACCCGGGGGACGACGAAGGCGACGAGACGCTTCGCGCCCCGCGGCTCGCCCTGCGCCACCACCACCGCGCCGCGCACCTCGGGGTGCTGGGCGAGGGCGGTCTCGATCTCGCCCAGCTCGATGCGGTAACCCTGCACCTTGACCTGGAAGTCCTCCCGGCCCAGGAACTCGATCTCCCCGCTCGGCAGGAACCGGCCGAGGTCACCGGTGCGGTACAGACGGCGTCCGGTGGCCGGGTCCACGACGAAGCTCGCCGCCGTCCGCGCCTCGTCGTGCAGGTAGCCGCGGGCCAGGCCGACACCACCGATGTGCAGGTGACCGGGAACCCCGGTGGGTCGGGGTCGCAACGCGTCGTCGAGGACGTGGAAGGTCTGGTTCACCATGGGCCGGCCGTACGGGATGCTCGTCCACTCCGCCGGGACCACCCCGATCGGGTAGAGGATGGACCAGATCGACGCCTCCGTCGCGCCACCGAGGCTGACCACCTCGGGCCCGTCGAGCGTCTGCCGGATCCGGTCCGGCAGGGCGACCGGGATCCAGTCACCGCTGAGCATGACCAGTCGCAGGCCGCCGGTGGCCTCCCGGACCGTGAGGTGCTCGACGAACAGCTCCATGAGGGCCGGCACCGAGTTCCAGATCGTCACGTTGGCCTTGGTGAGCAGGTCGAGCCACGCGGCCGGATCCCGGTGTGCCGCCGCCTCCGGGAGCACCACCGCGCCGCCGACGGCGAGCGGACCGAAGACGTCGTACACGGACAGGTCGAAGCTCAGCGACGACAGCGCCAGGACCCGATCGTCCTCGCCCACCCGGAAGCGCTCGTTGATGTCGACGACGGTGTTCAACGCACCCTCGTGTTCGATCATCACGCCCTTGGGCAGGCCGGTGGACCCGGAGGTGAAGATGACGTACGCGAGGTTGTGGGGCGTGGTGTCGATCGCCGGCAACGCGCCCGCCGGGAGGACCCGCAGCTCGTCCACCCGCAACACCTCGACGTCGCCGAACCGGTGCTCCCCGGGGCCCGCCAGGCGCCCCTGGGTCAGCACCACACGCACCCGGCCGTGCGTCAGCAGGAAACGCACCCGCTCGTCCGGCAGGTCCGGGTCGATCGGCAGGTACGCGGCCCCGGCGGCGAGCACACCGAGGATGGCGGCGCACTGCTCCCAGCCCTTGTCCATCACCACCGCGACGAGGTCGTCGGGGCGTACCCGCAGACCGACGAGGTGGGCGGCGATCGTGCGGGCCCGGTCCGCCAGCTCGCCGTAGGTGAGCGTCCGGGTGGGCGTGATCACGGCCGGGCGCTCGGGCACCCGGGCGGCGGTGGCGAAGAACGGCTCGTGCAGCAGGCCCACCGGCAACGGCGCCTCGGTGCGGTTGTACGCCGCCTGGGCGGCCAGCTCCGCGCGGGGCACCAGCGACGGCACCGGGTCGGCCCAGTGCGCCTCGTCGGCGGCGAGCCAGTGCAGCACCGACAGCGTCGCCGCGTGCATGGCGGCGACCATGCCCTCGGGGAAGAGACCCTCGACGGCGTCGATGTCCAGCACCAGGGCACCGTCCATCTCGTACACCTGGGTGTCGATCCAGATCTGGGGTGTCTGCGAGATGGAGTAGACCACCTCGCCGATCTGCGGGTGCCCGCCGATGCCCTGGAACAGGCTGGTGAACACGACGGGCATGACGGCGGCGGCGTCACCGCGTACCCGCTTCAACTCCCGCGCGACCCGCACACCGCTGAACAGTCCGTGGTCGAGGTCGGCGAGGAGTTGGTCCCGGATCGTCCGGGCGCGGGTCTCGAACGACGCCGCACCGCCCGCGTCGATCTCCAACAGCGTCACCGAGGTGAAGTCACCCAGGATCGCGTCGACCTGTGGGTGCAGCGGCAACCGGTGCGCCATCGGCAGGTTGAGGCTGAACCGCTGGTTCTTCGACCAGGTGGCGACCACCTCGCCGTACGCGGCCAGCAGCAGCGCGGTCGGAGTGAGGCCGCGCCGGGACGCGGCGGCCTTGACGACGTCCCACTCGTCGGCCGGCACCTGCCCGGTGAGCCGGGCGAAGCGGGGCGCGGCGATGGTGTGCGGGTCGGCCGCCAGCGGCAACTCCGGGGCGAGGGCCAGTGTCGGCACCCGCTCCTGCCAGTACGCGGCGGCGCGCTGGTACCGCTCGGTCGACTCCGCGGCCCGCGCGGCGAGCACGTAGTCGCGGAAGCTCAACTCCAGCTCGGGCACTGTCGCGTCCGGCTCGTGGTAGAGCAGGGTCAACTCACGCATCACGATGCTCGACGCCCAGGCGTCGGTGATCAGGCCGTCGATGCTGTAGTGCACCCGCCCCCGACCCTCGTCGAGCAGTGTGGCGCGCAGTTCGAACAGCGGCCACCGGTCCGGCACGAACACCTGGTGCGACATGGCGGCGCGGGTCCGCTCGAAGCTCGCGTCCACCTCGGCGGCCGGGCGACCCCGCATGTCCTCGGTGACGACGACGTAGTCCGGTACCTCGTCGAGGACCTGCTGCTCGCCGTGCGGAAGCACGACGGTACGCAGCGACCCGTGTCGCCGGATCAGCCGGCGCAGGGCCCGCTGCAACCGCGACACGTCCAGCTCGGGGACGTCGAACTCCTCGTAGCCGTGCATGCCGACGTTGCCCAGCTCGAACACGCCGGTGCGGCCGATCCAGTACGCCTGCTGCACATCGGTCAGCGGGAACGGCAGGTGCGCCGACGCCGGGTCCGGCACGACGGCCGGCAACGACTCGGGGCCGCTGACACCGGCCTCGGCGCGGGCCGCGCGTACCGCGGCGGCGAGGCCACGGACCGTCGGGTCGGCGACGAAGGCGCGCAGCGGGACGTCCGCCCCGCACACCCGGCCCACCTGGGCGACGAGCTGAGCGGCGAGCAGGGAGTGCCCACCCAGCTCGAAGAAGCCGACGGTGGGCGCGACGTCCCGTTCGCCGAGCAGGTCGGCGAAGATCGCCGCCACCTCACGCTCGGTGGGGTCCTCGACCGCGTGGACCTCGACGGGGTCCTCCGCCGCGCCGCCCTCGGTCTCGTCGAGCACGGTGACCACCACATACCCGGTGGAGGTCGCCGCGCCCACCACCCGGGCGGCTGTCCGTTCGACGGCCGACAGGTCCGCCACCGGCCACCCATAGGTCACCCACTCCGCGTCGGACTCCCGGCCGAGCGCCGCCGCCTGCGCGACGAGGTGGCCGGCGAGCGGGTTGTCCGGCGTACCGCCGAGCAGGTGCACCTCGACGGCGGTGACCGGCTCCCGCGCGCCGACGCCCGCCGCGGCCAGCGTGGCCAGGGCCTCGTCGGCGGACGTGCGGGCGTCCACCGGCACCAGCACGGTCACCGGACCGGGCTGACCGGCACCCCCCGGGTCGTCGACGCTCGCTCCGGCGGTGGTGAGGGCCCGCCGGAACGCGGCACCGACCACCGTGTCGCCGGCGAGCTGGTATCGGGCACCGGTGTGCCGCTCGGGGGCGGCAGCCGGAGCCGCGGTGACGTGCGGCAGGAAGCGGTGCCCGCCACGCAGGGCCACCACCGGCTCGGGGTCCGCGCACCTGACCTCTCGAACCACCGAGGCGGCGAGGCGGCGGGCGGCCACCGGCGTCGTGGCCGGGAGCACGTCGAGCAGCGTCCGGGTGAGGGGGGCTCCGCTGGTCGCCCAACCGGCGAGCACGCCGCGCGGCGGCACCAGCGTCTCGGTGCCGGTCACGTCGAGCGCGCCGTCGGTGACGACGACCACCCGGGCGTACGCGTCGCCGCGCCTGCTGAGCGCGTCGCCCAGGGCCGCGAGCGTAAGTGCCGGGTCGCCCTGTGGAACCGCCAGCAGCACCCCGCTGACCCGCTCCTGCGGCGACAGCGACGTGCGGAGCGCGCCGGTGGCCGGATCGAGGTCAGCGGCGACCACCCGGGCCCCCGCCGTGCGTAGCTCGTCGACGACGCCGTCCGGCAGACCGGCGTCGACGGCCAGCCAGGCACCGGTCCAGATGGTCGCCGGCCCGGCACCGCCGGCCCGGCGGTAGCCGCGCACGACGAGCCCGTCGGCACCCGCCCGGCTCGTCACCGCGTCGCGGGGAGGATCGACCCAGCAGCGTTCCCGCTCGAACGGGTAGGCCGGCAGGACCGTCCGCCGGGGCGGCACGTCACCGTGCAGCGCCTCCCACCCGATGGCGACGCCCATCCGCCACAGCGCACCGGCGGCGGCGAGGAGCTCCGTCTCGGCGTCGGCGTCCCGACCGGCCGACGGCAGCGACGCCACCGCGCGGGCGGCCGACCCACCGGCGAGGCGGGTCAACGCTCGCCCGGGGCCGACCTCCAGCACCACGGCGTCGACGTCGGCGTCGCGCAGCGCCGCCAGGCCGTCGCCGAAGCGGACGGTCGACCGCAGTTGCCGGGACCAGTACGCGGGGCTGGTGGCCGACTCGGCGGTGATCCAGGTACCCGTCACGTTCGACACGAAGGGGATCTCCGGCGCCGCGCGCGGCACCTGGGCCACCTCCGCCTCGAACGCCGACGCGGCAGCGGCCATCGCCCGGGAGTGGAACGCGTGCGAGGTGGCCAGCCGGGTCGAGGCCACCCCGCGCTCGCGCAGCCGGGCCTCAAGAGCCGCCACGGCCTCGGGCGGCCCGGAGACGGTGCACTGCCGGGGGCCGTTGACGGCGGCGAGGTCCAGCACATCGTCGAGCAGCGGCAGCAGCTCGGCCTCGGCCAGCGGCACCGCGAGCATCACGCCCGGCTCCGCCGCCTGCATGAGCCGACCGCGTGCCGCGACCAGGCGCACCGCGTCGGGCAACGCGAACACCCCGGCCAGGCAGGCGGCCACCAGCTCACCCACACTGTGCCCGAGCAGCCCCGCCGGTCGTACGCCCCAGTGCGCCCAGAGCTTCGCCAGCGCGTACTCGACGACGAACAGCGCCGGCTGCGCGTACCGGGTCCGCTGGAGCTGTTCCGCAGCGCTCTCCCGCTGGTCGTCGGCGGGGAACAGCAGGTCCCGGATGTCCGTGTCGAGCAACGGCGTCAGCAGGTCCGCGGCCCGGTCCACCTCGGAGCGGAACACCGGCTCAGCGACGTAGAGGGCGTGCGCCATGCCGGTGCGCTGCGCGCCCTGACCGGGGAAGGTGAACAGCACCGCGCGGTCGGTCGCGGTCTCGGCCGGCCGGGTCGCCGGTCGTCGCAACACCTCGACCACCTCGGCGGAGCTGCCCCCGACGACCGCCCGGCGGTACGGCAGGGTCCGCCGGCCGCGTTGCAGGGTGTACGCCACCTCGGCCAGCGGCGTGTCCGGGTGGGCGCTCAGGTGCGCGGCGAGCCGCTCGGCAGCCGTGTCGAGGGCGGTGGGTGTGGCGGCGGACAGGGGCAGCACGTGCCGCCGGCGGCTCTCCTGGCCCGCCACGCGGGTCGGGGCCTCCTCCACGACGACGTGCGCGTTGGTGCCGCCGATGCCGAACGAGCTGACCCCGGCACGGCGCACCCCGTCGGGCCACGGGGTGCGGGCCGCGACGACGTGGAAGGGACTCGCGTCAAGACCCAGCTCGGGATTGGCGGTGCGGAAGTGCAACGACGGTGGGATCTCGCCGGCCCGCAGCGCCAGCACCGTCTTGATCAGACCGACGACCCCGGCGGCGGTGTCGAGGTGCCCGACGTTCGTCTTGACCGAGCCGAGCCCGACGCGGCCCGGCGGCAGGTCACCGAAGGCGCTCGTCAACGCGGCCACCTCGATCGGGTCACCGAGCGGGGTGCCGGTGCCGTGCGCCTCGACGTAACCGATCGTGCCGGGGTCGACCCCGGCGACGGCGAGCGCCTCGGCGATGACGTCGGCCTGCCCGTCCACGCTCGGGGCGGTGAAGCCGACCTTGCGGTCGCCGTCGTTGTTCACTGCCGAGCCTCGGATCACGGCGTGCACCAGGTCGCCGTCCGTCATCGCGTCGGCGAGCCGCTTGAGCACGACGACGCCGGCGCCACTGCCGGCCACCGCGCCGGTCGCCTCGGCGTCGAAAGCCCGGCAGTGGCCGTCGGCGGAGAGGATGCCGCCCTGGGTGTGCCGGTAGCCACGGCGGCGGGCGATGACCGTCGCGCCGCCGGCCAGCGCGACGTCGCACTCACCGGCCAGCAGCGCCTGCGCGGCCATGTGCACGGCGACCAGGGAGGTGGAGCAGCCGGTCTGCACGCTGATGCTGGGGCCCCGCAGGTTGACCTTGTAGGACACCCGGGTCGGCAGGAAGTCCTTGTCGTTGCCGATGGAGGTCTGGAACGCCCCGACCCGGGCCACCAGGTCCGCGTTGGGCAGCAGATTGTGCAGCAGGTACGAGCTCTCCCCCACCCCGGCGTAGACACCTGTCACCGGTGTCGTGGAGTCGAACGGGTGACCGGCGTGCTCCAACGCCTCCCAGGCGCACTCCAGGAAGATCCGGTGCTGCGGGTCGAGCAGCTGCGCCTCACGGGCCGAGAACCCGAAGAAGCGGGCGTCGAAGCCGGCCGGGTCGTCGAGGACGCCGAGGGCACGGACGTAGTCGGGGTGGTTGAACTCCTCGGGTGCGACGCCGTCGGCGATCAGGTCGGCGTCGTCGAGGGTGGTGAGCGATTCCACCCCGTCGCGCAGGTTGCTCCAGAAGGCATCGAGAGTGGCGGCCCCGGGAACCCGGAGCGCCATTCCGACGACGGCGATGGCGGTGTCGGGCAGCGTACGTTCCTCGGTCATCATGCGTCCCCCCTGTCGTGATGCCGGCCCGGCCGACGTCGCGGTGTGCGCGCCCGTTGGATGGCGGCGCGTGTCTCGGCGCGGTGGTGCGCGGCGGACATCGCCGGCGTCCGGTCCCCGGACGCCAGGTGCCGGGCGAGTGCCCGCACTGTGGGGTGGCGGAACAGCTCCACCACCGGCACCGTGCGTCCCAGCCGCTCGGACAGGTGCGTCTGCACCCGCATCACGAGCAGCGAGTGCCCACCGATGTCGAAGAAGTTGTCGTCGACGCCCACCTCGTCGACCACCAGCACGTCGCGCCAGATCGCCGCCACCGCGCGCTCCAACTCGCTGCCGGGCACACCCACCCCGGCAGGGGTGGGGGCGGCGGGCGGCGCGAGGGCGGCCCGGTCGACCTTGCCGCGCTCGCTGCGGGGCAGCCGGTCCAGCGTGACGATCGTGGCCGGCACCATGTACCCGGGCAGCCGGTCGGCCAGGTGCGCGCGCAGCAGCGCCACGTCCACGTCGCCGGGCGTCACGTAACCGACCAGCGTGGGTCGGCCCGGCACGTCCTCGCGCAGCACCGCCGCCGCCTCCCCGACCGCGGGGTGGGCGCCGAGCGCCGCCTCGATCTCGCCCAGCTCGATCCGGAAGCCGCGCACCTTGACCTGGTCGTCCTCCCGGCCGAGGAACTCGAGCACCCCGGCGACACCGAGGCGGACCCGGTCCCGGGTGCCGTACATGCGGTCGCCGGGCCGGCCCCACGGGTCGGGCAGGAAGCTGACGGCGGTGCGGGCCGGATCCCCGACGTAGCCCTGCGCCACCCCCGGTCCGCCGAGCCACAGGTCCCCCGGGACCCCGCGCGGCACCGGCCGCAGTCCACGATCGAGGACGTACGCCCGCACCCCCGGCAGCGGCAGTCCCACCGGGACGCTGCCGGTGACCGGCTCCCGGTCGCCTCCGGGCTCGTGCACTGTGGCGGTGATGGTGGCCTCGGTCGGGCCGTACGCGTTGAGCCAGCGCACCTCCGGCGCGGCGGCGCGCCACTGGGCGAGCCGTCCCGCGTCGACCCGCTCGCTGCCGACCACGACGAGCCGCAGCTCCGGACAGGAGGCGGGCGGGTGACGGTCCAGCACCGCCACCCACTCGTGCCAGTACGACGCCGGCAGGTTGAGCACTGTGAGTCGCTCCCGGCGGGCCAGCGCGGTCAACTCGTCGAGACCGGGCACCGGCCCGGCCGGCGGCAACACCACGGCCCCGCCCCGGATCAGCGTCCCGAACAGCTCCTCGACGGCCACGTCGAAGCCGAGCGCGGCGAACTGGAGCACCCGGTCGGCGTGGGTGAGCGCGTAGTGCCCGGCCACCGCCTCCAGGGTGTGCACCAGGTTGGCGTGGCTGACGCGGACACCCTTGGGTTGCCCGGTGGTGCCCGAGGTGTAGAGCACGTACGCCGGCGCCGACGGGTGCACCGGCGGGCCGGCGGCGGCCGGGGCGGCGAGCACCGCGTCCTCGATCGCGACGAACGGCAGGTCGACGGCGGGCGGGCCGGTCTCGCGGGAGCCGAGCAGCAGCACCGCCGACGAGTCGGCGAGGACGTGCGCCAACCGTCTCGGCGGGATCGCCGGGTCCAGTGGCACGTACGCGGCCCCGGCGCGCAGGACGCCGAGCAACGCCGCCGGCCAGTCGGGGCTGCGCTCCAGCAGGACGGCGACGGTGTCACCGGGGCGTACGCCCCGGGCGGTCAGGTGGGCGTGCACCGCGGCGGCACGGCCGTCCAGCTCCGCGTGGCTGACCTGCCGGTCGCCCTGCACCAGCGCCGGGCGCTGCTCCTGCCGGCCGGCTGGTCGGTGCTCACGGCGAGCG
>NZ_JBEYSL010000034.1:0-24959 GCF_040642735.1 Micromonospora sp. NPDC047753
CGAAGCTGGCCACGTCGCTGTAGACGAGGTGGAACTGACCGTCGTGGTACGTCAGGTCGGGCGCCCACACTCCGTTGGAGTCGCCGCACCCGCGCAGATCGAGCAGGCGCCGGTCGGTGATGATCCCACCCAGGCTGCGCCAGTTCACCAGATCACGCGAGTGGTGCACGAGCACACCCGGGTACCACTCGAAGGTCGAGGTGGCCAGGTAGTAGTCGTCGCCGACGCGCAGGATCGACGGGTCCGGGTGGAAGCCGGCGAGGATGGGATTGCGGATCGACCGGATAGCGGTCGCCACGTTAGCGATGTCGGTCGACACGAGCGCTCCTCTGGACGGGCTGTCTGGAACTTCCGGAAAATCGCGGTCCTGGATCACTGGAGGCCCTACTTACGCTAGCCGCTCTTTTCGCAATAGGACAGAGGTCTTGACCGCTGGGACAACAGCTCGTAGCGTGCCGGCCATCGATCGGCATTACCGGCGAAGCATTGAAAGTTTCGGAGATCCATAGCTCCGCAGGGGGGACCGTGGGCACGGAGAACGGCCGAAACGTCACCATCGCCATGATCGCTCGGTTGGCCGGAGTCTCCGTGCCCACCGTCTCCCGGGTCATCAACGGCCGCTCCGACGTCGCCCCCGACACCCGGGAACGCGTCGAGGAGCTACTGAACCGGCACGGCTACCGCCGCCGCTCACCGTCACGGCGTACCGACGCCGCCCTCATCGATCTGGTCTTCAACGACCTGGACAGCCCGTGGGCCGTGGAGATCATCCGTGGGGTGGAGGACGTCGGCCAGACCAGTGGCGTCGGCACCGTCGTCTCGGCCATCCACTGGCGCATCTCCTCGGCCAAGCAGTGGCTCGACAACATGCGTACGCGTTCCACCGAGGGAATCATCTTCGTGACCTCGATGGTGAACCCACCGTTGCAGGCCGAGCTGCGCCGGCTCCACCTGCCGGTCGTCATCATCGACCCGGCCGGGGTCGACCCGCAGGAGTCACCCACCATCGGCGCCACCAACTGGGCGGGCAGCCTCAGCGCCAACCAGTACCTGATCAGCCTCGGCCACCGCCGCATCGGCTTCATCGCCGGCCCGCCGCACCTGATGTGCAGCCGGGCCCGGATGGACGGCTACCGGGCCGCCCTCGGCGCCGCCGGGATCCCCATCGACGACGCCCTGATCCGCCCCGGCAACTTCTACCACGAGGCCGGCTTCACCGCGGGTACGCAACTGCTGGCCCTGCCCGACCCGCCCACCGCCATCTGCGCCTCCAGCGATCAGATGGCCCTCGGCGTCTACGAGGCGGTCCGTAAACGGGGTCTGCGGGTGCCCGACGACGTCAGCGTGGTCGGCTTCGACGATCTGCCGGAGGTGCGCTGGTGCTCGCCACCGCTGACCACCGTCCGGCAACCCCTGGCCGAGATGGGCATGCTGGCCGCGCGGACCGTGCTGCGCCTCGCCAGCGGCGAGAGGACCGAGAGCCCCCGGGTCGAACTCGCCACCGAACTCATCGTCCGTGACAGCGCCGCACCAAGACGCTCGTGACCTTGCCTAGTCGATGCGCAACGCGTCGTCGACGCCCGTCTCCCGGCGGCCGAGGTGCGCCGGATCCCGACCGGAGAGTAACTCCAGCGCTGCCTTCAGACAGGCGCCGTTCTCCCGGTACGAACTGAACCACCACGTCTGGGCGTACCGCTTCGCGCTGTCGTCGCCCACGCCGTTGGCGTCGATGCCGAGGCGGCGGCACAGTGCCACGGCGCGCGGAAGGTGGAAGGTCTGGGTCACCACAGTGGCTCGCCGCACCCCGAAGATCCGCTCAGCGCGCGCACACGAGTCGTACGTGTCGAAGCCGGCGTAGTCCGGCACCACCTTGTGCGCTGGTACGCCCCGCTCCACCAGCCATGTCCGCATCGCGGCGGGCTCGTTGTAGTCGGCGTTCATGTTGTCGCCGGACACGAGGATCGCCCGCACCTTGCCGGCGTCGAACAGCCGTCGCGCGATCTCCAACCGAGCGGCGAGGACGGGTGAGGGCGTGCCGTCGGCGTCCACCTTGGTGCCCAGGACCAGGGCGACCGGGGCGTCCGGCACCTCGGACTCGCCGTAGAGGTGGCCCTCCGCGGTGTCGCGGATCCACGTCACGCTGGCCACCGTGCCGCCCGTCAGCACCACGATCCCCACCACGAGCGCGAGGACCGTACGACGGACCAACGGGTGCTCCCCGTACCAGCGTCTGGCCGCGCCGAATCGTCCCCGCATGCCGCAAGGCTATTCCGCCCGCGCTCACGACTGTCGTCGGCGTCGCTGTCGACCCGATGCCGTAGCCGAGCTGCCGTCACCGATACTTCCGTCGTGGCAGTGCCGGTGAGCGGTAACCGCTCCAGGCGACGATGACTATTGTCTATGGACAATCGCTCACTGTTAACGCTAACGTGACGGACAGTCGTCGATGCTCGACCGATCTCAGGCCGCCGTGACGGAGCTGTCGCCATTGGCCCGAGGCGTGACGGATGACGATCGTGGCGTGGGGCGGGTGGCACGTGGCCGGCGCGAGACGGCCCGAGACCACCACCGGGCGACCCGCGCGCCACGCGGCCGAGGCGTGAACGGCCACCGGGATTCCAGGGCACCGCAGCAGCCGGGACAGTCGTGCGACGACGACCGGCCCGCCCACCTGCCCAGCGCACACCGCTGAGCAGTGGCCAACAGCTGGGCCGCCCTGATGGCGACCGTCGATCCCGGCCCTGGCCGCCGGGTTGCGTCCCGCTGTTCGGAGTCCGGGCCCGAGCAGCGGGACGCACACCCGCACGAACAACCGACGGGGTACGCCGCCGTCGGTTACCGCGTCAGCTTCGGGACCACCGCTGGCTGTTCGAGCCGTTGCAGCTCGACAGGACCGCAGGGGTGCCGTTGGCGGTTCCGGCGGCGTTGGGCGTCAGGCACAGGCCGGACTGTGCGTCGGTCACCGTGCCATCGGTGTTGACGTTCCACTGCTGGTTGGTGCCGCCGTTGCAGTCCCAGATGATCACCCGGGTGCCGGGCGAGGTTCCGGCGCCCTCGGCGTCCAGGCACTTCGTGCCGTACACCTGGAGTTGTTTCGCGGCGGTCGACGTCCACTGCTGGTTGGTGCCGCCATTGCAGTCCCACAACGTCAGTTGGGTGCCGTTGGTCTGCGACCGCGACGGGACGTCGAGGCAGCGGTTGGCGCCGGTGTTGCGCAGCGGCGCCGACGTGCCGCCGGGTGGCGGCGTGGTGGGGCTCGTGGTGTCGAAGCCGAGGAACCGGATGGCCTGCGCGGCGTCGAACGGGATGGAGTGGCCGTACCCCTGGAAGCTGATCGCCTCGACGGGCGCCGTGCCGCCGGTGCCTCCGTAGCGGGTACGCGTGGCGCTGGCCTGCGGGGAGTCGGTGAAGCTGGGGGTCTGCGACACGCCCAGCACGTTGGTCCACTGCTTGATCTGCTCGCCGAAGTTGACGTAGCTCAGCGTGGTGTCCGTGGTGCCGTGCCAGATCTGGAACCGAGGACGCTTGCCGGAGTAACCGGGGTAGGCGTTGCGGACCAGGTCACCCCACTGCTGCCCAGTCCTGACGATCCGGCCGCCGGAGCACTCGCTGTTCCACTCCGCGCCGTTGGTGGTGGCAAAGCACCCGAACGGGACCCCGGAGGAGCTGAACCCGGCGTGGAACACATCCGGGTAGAGGCCGACCATGACGTTGCTCATCATGGCGCCGGAGGAGAACCCACCCACGCCGATCCGGTTGGCGTCGACCGGGTAGCGGCTCCGGACGTGGTCGACCATGGACTTGAGGCCCACCGGGTCGCTGCCGCCGTCGCGCCGCAGGGCCTGCGGTGACGAGACGTCCCAACACTTGCTGCTCCGGGTCACCGACGGGTAGATCACGATGAAGCCGTAGCGGTCGGCGAGGGTGCTCAGGCCGAAGCCGCTGTGCACCGCCGGACCGCTGCCGGTGCAGTAGTGCAGGGCGAGGAGCAGGGCCGGCTGGGCCGCGACCCGGTCCGGCACGTACAGGTGCATCTGGAGGTTCGTCGGGTTGGTGCCGAAGTTGGTCACCTGGGTGAGCGTCGCGGCCGACGCCGGGGTGGCGACCGTGACCACTGCCGTCATCGTCGCCAGGGCCGTCGCCAGCGTGGCGGCCAGCAGTGCGATCCTTGATCTCATCGGCGGTTCCTCTTGTCGTGAGTCGGGGACCCGGCGGCAGCATGGCGGTCCGGCGTAGGCGGATCGACGACGGCGCCAGGGTGGCCCCGGGGCGCGCGACGTCCGCCGCGCGTCACCGGCGGCTGCTGACGGAACCTGATGCGACGTCCACCTGCCCCGGGGACGTCCTGACCACTGAGGTCGAACCAGCGAGGGGCCTCCCGGTGAGCCGCGGACGCTGACCGCCTCGCATCGACTGTGAGCGATAACATGCCGTTCGTCAAGCTGTAACGTTCGACGATTGTCGATCTCATGTCGGGGCCTTCACGGCTTCCACTCGCTGGAGGGTGGATGCCACAATGAGGGCGGCGCTCACGTGGTCACCGCTGAGCCCGGGGGAGGGCCTTCCGCAGGAAGCGGACGGTGGGCACGAACCCGGAGGCCGTCTCATGACCCATCTGCCAGACGCTGCTGCCATCTCTGGCATCGTCGAACTGCTCGGCGGCGTGCTGCAACTCGCCGCCGCGGTCGTCACTCTGCTGGCCGCCGTGAGTGTCCGCGGGCGTCGCTCCGGGCGCGGCGAGCGCGGCGAAGACGACGTCTGACGCGTATTGAGATTGCCCAACCGACAGTGCCATTGTGGTACGTCGATGAAGAGCCGCGCGCGCGGGGCTGACGTCCGTCCACTGGGCAGCCGGGATCCAGAGGTGATCTCGGGGGGGCGGTGACACGAGCGATGGACCAACCCGGGTCTGCCGTCCACGAGATCGCCCGTCACCGGTCGCACCCTGACCGGTCGGGCGGCTCATCTGCGCGAAGGAACCCCGCCCATGCGTAAACCGAAGACCCGAGCAGCACTCCTTGCGGGCCTGCTGCTCGCCGCGAGCGCGCTCGCGGGCGTCAACCCACCAACCGCCAGCGCGGCGGCCGATCCGGTCACCGTGACCGTCAACACCCGCGCGGGACTGGCGAGCGTGCCGGACGCCGCTCTCGGCGTCAATCACGCCATCTGGGACTCGAACCTCGGCACCGCCGAGACGTCGGACCTGCTCAGAGATGCCGGTGTGCAGATGATGCGCTACCCCGGCGGCTCGTACGCCGACATCTACCACTGGAAGGACCACACCGCGCCCGGCGGTTACGTCGCGCCGGGGACCGACTTCGACACCTTCATGGCGGCGGTCCGGCGCGTCGGCGCGCAGCCGATGATCATCGCGAACTACGGCACCGGCTCGCCCGCCGAGGCAGCCGACTGGGTGCGGTACGCCAACGTCACCAAGGGCTACGACGCGCGTTACTGGACCGTCGGCAACGAGAACTACGGCAACGGTCACTACGGGTCCGCGTGGGAGGCCGACGACCACCCCGACAAGAGCGCCACACAGTACGCGAGGCTGGTCGTCGAGTACGCCGACGCGATGAAGGCGGTCGACCCGAGCATCAAGGTCGGGGCGGTGCTGACGATGCCGGGCAACTGGCCGGACGGGATCACCGCCGGCAGCGATCCGGGCCCGTGGAACCAGACAGTGCTCTCCATCGCCGGCTCGAAGATCGACTTCGTGGATGTGCACTGGTACCCGGGCGGCACCGCCGCCGAGTCGCTGGCCCGCGTCAACCACCTCCCCGACGCCACCTACCTGCTGCGGCAGCAGCTCGCCAGGTACGCCGGCGCGAACGCCGACCGCATCGGCATCAGCTTCACCGAGCTGAACGTCGACGCCGGCCGGAACACCCAACCGGCCGCCCTGTTCCTCGCCGACGTCTACAGCGGTCTGCTGGAGAACGGTGTCTTCACCGCCCACTGGTGGAACGTGCACAACGGGATGGGCACCGTGACGCAGGTGGCCGGTCAGACCGACTACGGCGACTTCGGGATGCTCTCCAGCGGAGCCTGCACGGAGGACGGCTCGGTCTGTCAACCGCCGCTGAACACACCGTTCGCGCCGTACCACGGGCTGAGCATGATGAAGCTCTTCGCGAAGACCGGCGACCAGTTCGTTCGCGCTGGCACCGACGAGCCTCTGGTCACCGCCCACGCCGTCCGCCGGAGCAACGGTGACCTCGCCGTGCTTCTGGTGAACAAGGACCCGGACAACGACCACCCGGTCACCATCGACTACTCCGGGTTCACCCCGTCGGCAGTCGCGCCGACGGTGTCCACCCTCACCAACGGGGCCACCGGCATCGTCACCAGCCAGTCCGGCTCGGCGACCAGCCGGACACTGCCCGCGTACTCGTTGACCACGCTCGTGCTGCGTGCGGCCGGCACCACCGCTGGACGGCCGACGGCACCGGGCCAGCCGACCGCGAGCGGCGTCACCGACCGCGCCGCGACGATCACCTGGCCGGCGTCCGCCTCGGGCGCCAGCCCGATCGCCAAGTACGAGGTGCACCGGCAGTACGGCGCGGTCAGCGAGCAGGTCGGCGAGACGACGAGCACCTCGTTCACCGTCGACAACCTCGTGCCGGGCAGCAGGTACACCGTCAACGTGTTGGCCCGCGACACCGCCGGACGCGTCTCCTGGGCCTCACCGCCGCTCACCTTCGCCACCGGCAGCCCTGCCGCCAGTACGTGCACCGTCCGCTTCAGCGCCAACAACGACTGGGGCAACGGTTACATCGGTGGCGTCGAGATCATCAACAACGGGTCCAGCCCGATCAACGGCTGGACGCTCACCTGGACCTGGCCCACCGGTTGGCAACAGGTGAGCAGCGGTTGGAGCGCCACCTGGGAACAGGTCGGCACCGCGGTGCGGGTCACGCCCACCACCGACAACCGGCAGATCGCCGCCGGCGGCACGGTGAGCGCCGGCTTCGTCGGCGCGTACGGCGGGCCGAACGTGCTGCCCACGGCGTTCACCCTCAACGGCACCATCTGTAGCACCAGCTGACATCACTGTGGTCCGGCTGACCGGTTCGCCTGGTCGGCCGGACCACCACGTGTCGCATCCGCTACCCGCGGTCGCCGTGTCACGGCGGGTCGGCGCTGTCGAGCCGACGGCGCAGCTCGGCGATCTCCACCGGGTTGTCCTCGGTGAACTGCCGCAACGCCCGCAGCCAGTTGTCCCGGGCCGCCTCGACGTCACCCGCGTCGTGCAGAACGTCGCCCAGCCGGGTCGACGTCTCGGCCACGCCCCACCTGTCATCCGACTGCTCGTAGAGCTCCAGCGCCCTCCGGTAGCAGGCGCAGGCCTCGTCGGAGTCACCCCGCTGATGGTGGACGTAGCCGAGGCTGTCCCAGGTCTTGGCCGCACCGGTCAGGTTGCCGACCCCCTCGTGCAACGCGAGTGCGCGCCGGCAGTGGTCGGCGGCCCGGTGATGGTCGCCGAGACGGGCGTGATCCCAGCCGATGGCGTTGAGGGCCTTCGCCCGCCCGACCAGGTGGCCGACCTCGGCGAAGAGGGCGAGGGCCCGCTCGTCGCACTCCAGCGCCTCCCGGTGCTGACCCTGCCCCTCGTGCACCCAGCCCAGGTAGAGCGCGACGTACGCCTCGCCGGCACGGTCGCCAAGCCGCCCGAACAGCTCGCCGGCGCACCGAAGGTGGTCCAGCCCGTTGGCCAGCTCGCCGAGCTGGTGCAGCGCCAGGCCGAGATCGCGGTGGCCGTGTGCCTCCCCGACGAGGTCACCCGCCCGTGCCGCCGCGGTCACCGCGGTGCGCTGGGCCGCGGCCAGATCCGACCATCGCGACAGCCTGCTGAGGTAGGTGGTGACGGCCCAGGCCAGCCGCCAGGCGTGACCGTCCAGGCCGGATTCGGCGGCCTGGTCGATCGCGGCGAGAAGCACGGGCCGTTCGGCGTCGAGCCACTGCTGTGCCTGCTCGCTGTCGGTGAACGCCGCGACGGCTGTCCCGGCGGCCGGCGGCGGCAGCTCGATGCGGTCCCGATGCGGCTCGATCGTCAGTGCGGCAGCGTGAGCCCCGTGCAGCCAGTGGTCGTACAGCCGGCGCATCGCGGATGCGCGGTCGCTGTCCTCCAGCAGCTCGCCGGCGTACGCCCGCAGCAGGTCGTGGCACGCGTAACGATCCGGACCGGTCAGGTCCACCAGGTGGGCCCCGAGTAGCTCGTCGAGCGGTTCACGTACCTGTTGAACGGGCAGCCCGACGAGACTGGCCACCGCCGGCAGGCTGACGTCCGGGCCGGCGTACAGCGCGAGAAGGCGGAACAGCGCGGCCGCCGGGGCGCTGAGCGCCCGACAGGACGCGGCGATGACCGACCGCACGTCGGCGACGGCGTCGCGGTCGCCCAGGGCGTCCAACCCAAGTTTCTGATCGGTGAGTTCGTCGGCCAGGTCCTGGAGCGACAGGGCCGGGTTCGTGGCGGCCCGGGCCGCCACGATCGAGAGGGCGAGCGGCAGGCCGGCGCAGGCCCCGACGATGCTGCCAGCCGCATCCGCTTCCGTGGAGAGCCGGTCCGCGCCGAGCCGGCCGGCGAGAAGGTGAAGGGCCTCATCCCGGCTCAGACAGCCGAGTGGCACCGGACGGAGCCCTTCGGTCGCCACCAGGCCCGACATCTGATTCCGGCTGGTCACCAGGACCGCGCAACTGGCCGAGCCCGGCAGCAGCGGACGGACCTGATCGGGGTCCCTGGCGTCATCGAGCACAATCAGCATCCGTCGGTCGGCCACCAGACTCCGGTACAGACCGATCTGGGAGTCGAGGTCCGTTGGCACGGCGTCCGGGGCGACGTCGAGCGCGTCCAGAATCGCGCGTACCGCCCCGGCCGGGGTCATCGGCGGTTCGGTGGGGTGAAAGCCGCTGAGGTTGACGAAGAGCTGACCGTCCGGGTACCGGTCGAGGTGGGTGGCTGCCCAGTGCAGCGCGAGCCAGGTCTTGCCGATCCCGCCGGTGCCGCTCACCGCCACTGCGGTAGCGGTCGTTTCCCCGTACGTCAGCAGGGCCGCGTCGAGCTGCGCCAGATCCTCGGACCGGCCGGTGAACGACCCGGACGGCATCGGCAGTTGTCGGGGGACAGGTTGCCCGGCCGAGGGCGGGTCCGCCGCGACATCCGGCGCCAGGATCGACCGGTGCAGCTGCTGGAGATGCGGGCTCGGCTCCACGCCGAGTTCCTCGACCAGCAGGTCCCGAAAACGCCGGTAGTGTTCCAGCGCCTCGGCCGAGCGGCCGGCGCCGGAGAGCGCCAGCATCATCTGGCCGGCCAGGCGCTCGTTCAACGGTTGCCCCGACACGAGCCGCGACAGGTCCGCCAGAACCTCGTCGTGGTGGCCGACCCGCAGCGCCGCATCGACGCGTTCGAGCTCCGCTGTCAGCTTCTCCTGCTCCAGATCCGTCCGCACGGTGTCGAGCCAGAACGCGTCCAGCCCGGAGAACGGGTCACCGCGCCAGAGACCGAGTGCCTTGTCGAACAGGGCGAGGCGGTCGTCCTCGGACCGCTCGGCGCGGGCCTTGTCACGCAGATGACGAAAGCGGTGCAGGTCCACCGCCATCTCGTCGGCGGCCAGCAGATAGCCGCCGGACCGGCGCGTGATCGCCGCGTCGGGAACGTCGGCCAGACTGCGGCGCAAGCGGTACAGGTAGCCGTAGAGGGTGTCCCTGGCGCGTTGCGGTGGGCTCTCGCCCCAGACCCGGTCGATGAGCTGGTCGACGGAGACCGCCCGATTGACGTCGACGAGCAGCGCGGCCAGGACACATTGCTGTCGGGCATGCCCGAGGGCCACCGGACGGTCGTCAACGGTCGCCACGACGTCCCCGAGCAAGCCGAATCGCACCGCCACCCGCATCTCCTCACCGAGGCCCCGTCAATGCCTTACCCCGGTTGGACCAGCGGATACCAGGTCCGTCCCAGACCGACCCCAGACCCCACGCCGATAGTCGGTCGGGACAGCCCAGGACGGGTTGGCAACGAGATGGAGGAGAACGACATGGGATGGCTGAAACGACCGCTCGTCGTCACCGCGACGACTGCGGCGGTCCTGCTGGGCACGGGCGGCATCGCACACGCCGGCACCGACCGGGTGGCCTCGATGTCCGGCGCGAAGGTGACGTTCACCAGTTACGGCGACTCGTTCTCGGTGTGCGACACCGAGACCGACGGGTTGAACGTCTACAACGAGTACAAGTACATCCGCAAGGACGGCAGTCTCCAGCACGACATCGAGTACAACGGCCTCGGGAGCGGGACCTGCGCCTCGTACGACCACAACTTCGGCGAGGGCCGCAGCGTCACCTTCCGTGCCTGCGCCGACATGCCGGGAATCATCCCGGACCCCTGCAGCAACTGGGTGGTGGGTGTCGCATGAGGACGTTCGGGAAGCTCAGTGTGGTAGCCGTCGCCGCGACGGCGACGATTCTCGCGACCGGGACCAGCGCGTACGCCGGGACCGACGCGTCGTCCTCGGTGACCGGCTCGTCGTCGCGGTTCATCAGCTACGGAGACAAGTTCGAGAACTGCGACACGTCCTCGGACGGCCTGATCTCGTACGTCGCGTTCGAGTACGTCCGCATCGACGGATCCCTGCAGACCGGCTCGCACTACAACCCGGGAAGCAGCGGCGACTGCTCGCAGTGGGACCACAACTTCGGCGAGGGGCGCACCGTCCGCTTCCGCTCCTGCGTGGACCAGCCCGCCTGGGCCACCGACACCTGTGACCGGTGGCGGAGCGGCGTCGCCTAGCGTCGGGTGACCTGGTCGCCGACCACGGCGACAGGTCACTGCCCCGCGCGAAGGACGCTCAACAGCCCGTCCCCGACCGATGCCCGGTCGGGGGCGGGCTGGCGGCCTGGCCGACAGACGGCAGGCTCAACCGATCTGACGGACGGTGACCGTCGCCGAGCCGGTCTCGTCGGCCCACGGGTCCAGCACGAGCGTGTACGTGCCGCGCTTCGGCAGCGGACCCGTCTCGAACCGGCCGGTCCCGCCGATGATGCAGCCGCTGCCCATCGGGTCGCCGTCCGGGCCGGTCAGGAGCAGGATGCCGCACCGGTCAGGCAGACTCCCGGCAGTCACCTCGACGGTGACGCGACGACCGGCGTCGGCGGTGAACCTCAGCCGGCTCACCGCACCCGGTCTGCTGACCGTCAGGGTGGCGGCTCGGCCGTCCGCGATGCTGTCGGCCTCCTCGTCGTGGGCGTCGCGTAGCCGCACGTCCGCCGAGCCGGTGTCGGTGGAGGTCCCGTCGACCTCCAGCACGTACCGGCCGGTGACCGGCAGGACGAACCCGTCGACATGTCCCTGGCCGCCGATCACGCAGCCGCTGGTCACCTGTTCACCGGCAGGGTCGCGCAGGCGCAGCAGGTTGCACCGGTCCGGCACTGTGGCGTCGGTGACCTGGAGGAAGATCTTCTGACCGGCGCGGCCGTCGAAGGACAGACGGCTGACCGCGCCCGGTTGGGCGAGCGTCGCCCGGACCGAGGGCCCGTCCAGCGTGAGCGTCTTCTCCTCGTCGGTCACCGCAACGACCCGTACGGTTGCCCGACCGAGGTCGGCATCCCACGGATCGAGCACCACCTGATGGTCGCCCGTGGCCGTCAACGTGGTCGTGTCGATGAAGCCGGCACCGGATATGACACAGCCGGTCGCCAGTTGCCGGCCCTGCGGGTCGAGCAGCAGCAACACGCCGCAGCGATCCGGCACGGTGGCGGCGGGCACCTCCACGAAGATCTTCTGACCGGCCCGGCCCGGCACCTTCGTCGCGGCCGTGGCGCCGGCCCTGGTCACCTCCAGGTCGACATCACCGGCGGCGGGCACGTCGCGCTGCGCGCGGGCGGCGTCCTCGGCGAACGCCACCTGCCCGGTGAGGCCGACGTCGAGCACACAGTCGGCGAAAATCTGCGGGTCGGTGACACCGGCCCGCCGGCAGACGAGTTCGGCGGTGGCCCGGTTGGGCAGGTCCCCGACGGTGAGCAGTCGGTCCGGGAACCGCCGGTCGGTGAACGTGCCGGTGTTCTGCCCCGGCTCGTAATCGAACAGCGACCGTTGCGCCTCGACGCGCCAACTGTCGGCGAAGCCCGGGTACAGCGCCTCGAAGGTGGGCGGCTGCGCCATCCGCTTGCCGTTGCGGACTGTCAGGTCGTCGCCGGGGTCACCGTCATGGTCGCCGAGCAGGCCCTGCAGCGTCCCGGCCCAGGCGGTGGGCGCGCTGACGCTCACGCTCAGCCCCCACACCCCGATCGGCTGCGCGGTCAGTCGCGCGCCGCCCGGCCACTGCACTGTCACAGTGCCGTCTCCCCAGGTGGTGACGGTGCCACCGTGCGGCAGCTTCACCCCGTCCGGCGCGGACACCGGCGCGGCGCCGTTCACCCGGACCGCAGGACCGTCGGGTGTGACGTACACGCCGACCCGGTCACCGGCCACCCGAGCGGCGACTGCCGAGTTGACGGCCACCACCGAGCTGGCCGGGAACATCGTCTGTCGTACCTGGACCTCGAAGTCGTCGGTCGTCGAGCGGGTCAGGACGAATTCACCGGCGGCCTGGAAGTCGTAGCGCAGACCGTCGTAGGTGAGCAGGTGCGGGTCGCCGTTGCTGTTCGCGCACCGGTAACCCTTGCCGATCACCGAGATCGAACAACCACCTCCACCGGGCGGTCGGGGCTTGGGCCGGTCGCAGTCCTTGCCGTTGGACGGGAGTTTCACACCGCTGTACGTCGTGCGCAGTGGCACACCGACGGCCTTGCGGTACGCGTTCTCCGCCAACACCGCGTGCACCTCGGCCGGGTCCACGGTGCTGGCCTGTTGACCGCCCTGCGTGCAGAACTGGCCCCGGTCGGTGTCGTTGGCCTCGTCGAGGGCATGGTTCATCTCGTGGATCAGGGTGGCGCACTGGTCCTCGGTGAAACCCGTTCCCTCCTCCGTCAGCGCCCGCCCGTCGTTCTCCGGCACCCAGTTGATCTGCACGTCACTGCCCGGGACGTACGTCGTGGTGCTGCTCTCCGTACCGAAGATGGGTCTCCGGACTTTGATCTTCTTGCCGGAGCGTTCCAGCTCGTCGAGGACGGCGCCGTTGCCGGAGCCGCGGATCTGTCCGACGCAGCCCGCGTACTCGGCTTGCAGGTCGCTGTCGACGCTGACCACGGCGGACGCCGCCTGTGGGGCGAGCAGCACCAGGACGCCCGCCAGCACGACGCCCGTTCGCACTCGGCTCCGCAACCCGGTCACCCGCCCCTCACCTCGAACGCGACAGTGCCCTGCTCGGCCGTCGCGGCGCAGGCGTCCGCCGGCACACCGCGCAGCGGCGCTCGCAGGTAGCCCAGGACCAGCCGGTACGCCCCCGGTTGGTCGATCGGCCACCACGTGACGGTGGCCCCGCCCCGCCCGTCCGGCGTGGAGGTGGTCAGCGCCGCGCCGACCGGGCTCTGCGGGTCGCTGCCCAGCGTCAGCTCCACCGACCCACGCGGGGGCACCCGGACCAGGTTCTCGATCAGGTACGCGGTGAAGTCCCGGTAGTAGGCCGCGCCGCCAATCGCGGGCGCCACCGCCGTGCCGTCGCGGGTCAACGACATGACCGTCACCGCCCCGTCCGGCACCCGACTGAGTTGGCACTCGGCGTCGCGGTTGTTGACCAGCCTCAGCCGCAGGCTGATCTGCTCACCCACCCGGTACGACGGCTGCGAGGCGCTGACCGTCAGGCCGACAGTCGCCGTGCCGCTGGTCGGTGTCGGTGACGGACGCGACCGTCTGCACCCGACCGTGGTGACCAACAGCAGCACGGCGAGACCGCCGGCGATCACCACCGTCCCTGCGCGGGGTACGCCCATGGGCCGCGAGCCTCCTCCGGGTGCCGACGGTCGGCACAGATCCCGGCCAGCCTGCGCCGAAGGGGGCCGCGAGCGCTGTCGTGATCCGGCCCGGTGGATGTCCGCTAGCCGACCCGGCTCACCCGCCACCGCCTGCGCCGCACGGATTCCGCCGTTGAGCGCCGCCCCACCACCAGATCTTGGACAGTTCCCGTCACGCCGTAACGGAAACTGTCCAAGATCTGCACGGGCTCACGGCCGGGGGTTGGTCAGCCCACCACCGACCGCAGTGGCACCTTGGCGGCGTTCAGCGCGCGTACCAGATCCCTGGCGAACGGGTGTTCGTCCACCTGGAGCCCCTGCGGGTTCGGGATCACGACGTACGCCGAACCGTTCTTCTCGGACGCCTGGGCGTCGGTGGTGAAGCGTTCGACGATCGCCCGGGTGCGCGGCAGGTCGGCGGCCGCCACCTGGATGGTGATCGGCCGCCAGCCGCCGCCCAGGTCCGGCGTCACCGGCGCGGCGGCGGCGCTGGCGCGCGCCGCGTCGACGCCGGCCGGGCGCCGGGCGTCCGATGCGGCTGTCGCCGGGTAGAGCAGCGCGTTGGCGACCAGGTGCAGGCCATTTTCGTTGTACGCGCGGAAGAGCGGATTGAACGCGAACAGCACCGCCCGACCGGCGCCGGTCGGTTCGTCGACGACGGCCGCCGTGCCCTTCAACGTCTCCGCGCCGACGGTGAAACCGTTGGCCCAGAAGGTGTCACCCGTCGGGTAGGTGAGCACGTTCGTTCCGGTGGTGCTCGGGGTGAGGATCGGGTCGCTGTTGTTGAACTCGAAGTCCTCCGCCGGGCGACCCAGCGCCACCGGGCTGTCCCGGTCGACGTCGACGCGCAGGTGCGAGCCGATCACCAGGTAGTCCGCGGGCTTGGTCTTCTCGGTGGTCGAGGTGAGCCCGGCGGTGCGGGCGACCCGCGTGCCCTCGTTGCGCAGCCCGAGGTAGGTGTGGCCCCGGCCGATCCAGTCGCGCAGGTTGGCCTGCCCGGCGGCGGTCAGGCCGCCGGTGGCGCTGCTGCCGTCCGGCACCAGCAGCACGGTACGCCCGGTGAACGCCTCGGTGTTGTCGTTGATGTCGGCAGTGGTGACCGGTGTGAGGTCGAGCCCCCACCGTTTGCCGAGCACGTAACGGGCCTCGCCGTGCGAACCGGAGGTGGTGGAGATGCCGGTGCCCTGGAACAACCCCACGTCGGGCAGGTCGAGGCGGGTGCCGGAGGGCCGACCGCCCGGCGTGAGGGTGACACCGAGCCCCTTGGCCAGCTCGTCCACGGTCCGGCTCACCGTGGCGGCCGGGATGGCGACCCGGCTGGTCGTGAGGTCCCGGACCAGGGGTACGCCACGGCCGAGCAGGGTGAAGGTGAACTCCGCGGCGGCGGCCGAGTCCAGCGGGTACGTGTACGAGCCCGAGGGCCACGCCGCACCGGTGCGACCGCCGGAGACCTTGCGCACCAGTTCGGCCCTCGGCCGGACGGTGTCTCCGGTGTAGATGGTGTTGATGCCCATCAGCAGCGGGTTGCTCCAGGACGACACGTCGTAGAAGTACGGGAACGGAACGTACGGGTCCTCGCCCATGACGGCCTGGATCCAGTGCTTCTGCGGCTGGTCCATCGGAATCCAGTACGCGCCCTTGGGCACTGTCACGTTCGTGGCGCTGCGCCCGCCGAAGACCCGCGCGGTGGGCACCCGGGTCGCCTTCTGCAGCTCGTACACCTCGACGTCCATCCGGCGCAGCCGCTCGACGAGTTGGCGGACGTCGGCGAGCTGCCGGTCGGGCAGCAGGAAGTACGAGCGGATGGTGAGATCCGGCACCGGGAACTGCACCTCGTTGGTGGGCTGCACCACCTCGTTCGGCTCCAGGGTGCCCGCCCTGCCCTGGGCGAGCGCGTCGGTCCAGATGTCGAAGTAGCCGTCCAGCACCTCGCGCTTGTTCGCGGCGGCCCAGCCGAGCGTCGACCACTGGGTGTGGAACTGCTGCTGGACCCGGTCGGCCACCGCCGACGCGCTGCCCTTCTCGTACGTCATGCCGGCCGCGCCGAAGCCGGTGGTCGGCACGGTGTCGCCGTAGCCCATGAAGAACATGTCGTACGTGTCGTAGTTGAAGTAGCACTCGGTGGTGACGGTTTCGTCGCAGGCTCCGTTGAAGCCGAAGCCGGCCTTGTTGGCCTCGCCGATGCGGTTGATCCAGTCCACCGCCTCCCCGGCGATCTCGTGGTGGATCGGATCGGCGTTGGGCGGGAAGAAGTACTGCCGGCCGCCCATCTCGTGTGCGTCGATGAACACCTGCGGCGGGTAGCGGCGCAGCAGTTCGAGCTTGCCGTCGGTCTCCTGTTGGGTGCGGGCGAACCAGTCCCGGTTCAGGTCGAAGCCGAACTCGTTCTGCCGGCGGGTCGCGTCACGGCCGTCCGGGTTCTGGGTGGGGACGATGATGGTGACCAGGTTGTCGTTGCGCTGGGCGACAGCGCAGGACAGACCCGCTGCCAACTCGTACAGCGTCTTGAGCGCCGCGTCGGCGCCGCTCTTCTCTCCGCCGTGCACGTTCGCGGTGACCCAGACGATGGCCGGGCTGTCCTTCGCCGTCCGGGCGGCCGTTCGCGCGCTGGTCCGGCGCGGGTCGCGCAGGTCCCGGATGTCGTCGGCGATCTCGCGGAGCGCGGCGGGCCGCACGTGTCGCTCGTTGGACACCACCGCGTACGGCAACGGCTGGCCGAGCACACTGGTGGTCATCACACCGGTCACGACCCGGTTCGAGGCGCGATCGACCGCCCCGAGGTAGGTCCGGACCTCGTCGTTGGTGACGACCCGCTCCTGTCCCGCGCCGAGCGGGAAGCCGAGCACGGCGTCCGGGCTGGGCACTGTGGTCAGCCGGGCGGTCGGGTCGCTGCTGCAGGGGGTCGGCCGGGCGGGGCTCGCGGCTGCCGGGCCGCTGAGCAGGGGTGCCATACCGAGCAGGAGCGCGATCGTGGCGGCGTTGGCCAGCCGCTTCGCAGGGAGGGTCCAGAACGGACGCGACGATGGGGCCATGTCTCGGGTTCCCTTCTTGGGGGAAAGCCTCGCAGTGGCCGGAGCCTATGGACGGGCGGACGCGACGGTCAAGCTCTGATCGACTTCGGTGACTGCGAGGGCTGCCGAGGGCCACGCCGGCTGGCAGGATGACGGAGTGGGGTTGGCCTTCGCCGGAAGGAGAAGACGTTGCCCGCGTCTCAGGAGATGATCACGCTGTCGGTCTGTCCGGATCTTCCCTCTGCCGATGCTCGACGTTCTCTGGGGTCCTGGCTTCGCGCCGAGGACCGGCTCCGTGACAGTGTGACCACCGCGCCCGCCGCGGGTGCCACTGACGTGCTGCTGGTCGCCGTCGACGGTGGCGGCGCCGTCATGGTGCTGGTGCAGGCGATCGCCGGCTGGTTGACCCACCGCCGCGAGGACGTGGCGGTGCGGCTCACCGGTGCGGACGGCTGGTCGGCCGAGTTGGACGTCCGCGGTGCTCGTGACATGGATCAGGTGACAGCGCTCATCGAGGCTGCGGTGCGTGCTCTGGCCGATCACCGACCGACGGTCGAGACGAACGACCGCTGAGCCGCTCCGGCCCGAGCAGGTCGACCGGCTGCCCGCACCCGACAGTCGTCGACGTACCACCCGCCTCGACGATGACCGATATCGATCGCTGCGCGATCACCCGGCCGCACGCTCCGAAGTGGATGCATGTCGGGTTCTCGACCCAGCGCTACCGCCCGAATCCCCTTGCCCGGACAGTGCACTGCGCCGGAGGAGGTGGGGAAGTTGGGGCAACCGACGGGCGAGACCGTCATGATCCGGGACTGGTTCAGTGTGCCGCGGGTGTCCGCCGAGAACCGGGCGGCGGTCTACGGCGTACGGACCCAGGATCCGCGGGTGGAGTTCGTCGCGCTGACCGTACGGTACTGGGTGGACGCGCACGCCACCCGCTCGATGACCCGCGACCGGGTGTTGCAGGCGATGACCGGCCGGATCTCCGCCGACAACGTCTGGGACCTCGTCGCGATGCTGGCGAGGCTCGGGCTGGCCGAGGAGTTCTTCGACCTGGCGGCCTCCGATGTCGACACTGACGGCGCGTTCCGACGGTTCCTGCTCGGCCTCGACCCCGCGCTGCTCGACGCGATGCGCCACTACGCGGCCTGGAACGGCATCAATCCGAAGCTGTTCCTCGACGGCTTCCTGGTGGGCGTCGGGGAATCGTTGGCGACTGTGGTGGTCGACCTCGGCAAACTCGTCCAGCTGGTCGGTCGGCTCCAGCAGGAGCAGTTCACCACCCTGATCGTGCTCACCGTGGACCCCCGGGCCGGCCTGCGACGTCTTGCCGAGCAGGCCACCGTCGTCCGCGAGGCGCTGACCGGCGTCGTGGCCGCGCTGGACCCGAGCACAGTGCCCGAGCGGCTGCTGGCGCTCTGGCGCGGCTGGGCGACGGAATTCGGGCGGCACCTGGAGGATCTCGACCCGTTCGCCGCCGGCCGGCTGCTCGGCCGGATCGCCGGCGACCTGTTCCAGGTGCTGACCGGCCTGGTCCACCTGGTCCGGCTACTCGGTGGCGTGGCGGTGCGCGCCGCGATCCGCTACGTGCCGCTGCTGATCGTGGGCGCCCGGGAGGCCGCCGCCGAGGTCCGTCTCCTGACCACCCAGATCGCCGCGCTGCTCGTCGCGATCGGCCGGGCGGCACTGCTTGCCACGCCGCAGGTAGGCCTGGCGGTGCTGCGTACCCTGTTCCCCCCGAAGGTGCTCGACGCGTTGTTCCGGCAGGGCCGGGCGCTGCTCGTCGACGCCGAGCTGACCCTGACGGTGTTCAACCAGGCCGCGCACGCCGAGGCGTTCGCCGGGGCGGGTGCGGGCGCCCGGCTCAGCGCGCTGATCAGCGCGGACGGCAAGCCGGTCCTGATGGCGTGCATGTCGGAGACCGTGTCGTCGGCCGGTCGTTCGGCCAGCCGAGCGGAGCTGAACCAGGCGCTCGACGAGATCATCAAGCGGGTCGAGGACCTGCGCGAGCTCAAACCGCCAAAGACCCCCCGCGACATCCGGGCCGCCGCGGTGCGGGCCGCCATCGCCCGTCAGCTTGAGCAGCGCCTGACCACCGTGTTCAACCGGGCGTTGCAGACCGCCGCGTACGAGGAGTTCCGCGCGCTGCGGAAGGCCGGGCAGGCGCAACCCTGGCGGCTCGGCCAACAGGTACACCGGCGGATGGCGGCCGAGACCGCCCAGTTGGTCGCGCGCTCACCGGGGTTGCAGCCGTTCGCGGAGAAGTCGCTCGCCACTGTCGTCGAAGCGGTCCGCGCGGCCAACCCGGAGCTGGCTGCGGCCCTGCGTGGCTCCGACGCGGTGCTTCGGCAGACGGTCGCCCAGCTCCTGCTCAGCCACCCGGACCGGGACCTTCTGCTGCGTCTCGTCGGGTTCACCAGGAGCCCGGCTGGGGCCGGCGCGGAGAAGGCGTTGGCCACCCACCTCGCCGAGCGGTTCGGCTGGAAGGCGTCCACCACCGTCGGTGAGCTTCGCAGCGACCTGCTGTTGGTCGATTCGGAGGCGGCCCGGGTCACCAACGTGGACTGGACCGCGTCGACGAAGCTGGAGCGCTTCGAGAAGACGTGGGGCACGGTCGCCGACGACCTCGGCGAGGCGTTCGACGGTCGCTGGGAGGCGATCGCGGACGCCTACCAGCGGGCCAGCAAGGGCGGGGTGCCGGCTGAGGTCGTCGCCGGCCTGGAGGAGCTGACGGCGCACGCGGTGCGGGAGACCGTCGTCCGGCAGGCCGCCCTCAGCCAGTTGTTTCCCGGGTTCTTCGTCACCTCGCACGAAATGACCTACCAGGGTCTGCACGCCCTTTTCAAACTGCCACTCTAGAGGAGCACCGATGGGTGAAGTCGTCGTCGCCGAGGCGGACCTGGCGACGCTGGGGTTCAGTAACGCGCACTCCGACCGCTACGTCTACTCCAACTACTTCGTGCCGGTCCAGCTCACCTTCGACGACGGGCAGACGCCGCTGCTGCCCTTCTACGTCAAGCAGGCGTTGATCGAGGCGATGCGGTACGGCGGGCTCTCCCAGGACCGGCTGCCGCACCTGCTCAAGGAACTCGGTCTGTCGGGGCTGTGGAAAGCCAACGACATGGAGGCCGCCGAGGCCGCGCTGCCGGGGCAGGACTCCGGCATGATCTACCGGGAGCCGCCGGCTCGGCGCCAGAGCATCCTCGGCGACCAGGAGGCGGAGTTCGTCGCCGGCCTGCTCCAGTCCGACGTGGGCATCGCGTTCCTCGACCGGACCCGGATCAGGCCGGTGGGCTTCGCGCTCGGCGAGCACGTCTACGCGCTGGCGCTCGCGCCCGGCGAGGAGGCGGTGCTGGAGCAGCGCACCTACACCAAGCGTGAGCTGACCCTGGAGGAGCAGGACGAAACCGAGAGGCAGACGGACGTCGAGCTGACCAGCGCGCTCACCACGGAACTGCAGGAGGGCTTCGAGCGGCAGAAGTCGCTCACCGACACGTGGGGGCTCAACGCCAGCCACACCGGCCAGTACACCAGCCCGACCGGCGTCTGGGGCACCTTCAACGCCAGCCACACGATCGGCTACACGCGCAGCGTGACGGCGGCCAGTCAGGAGACCAGCCGCCGTGCGGTGAAGGACAGTCAGACCGCCACCTCCAAGGTCGCCGCCCGCTATCGCACCCAGCACAAGACCGACTTCAAGTTGGTGAGCGAGACCGGCATGGAGTCGACCTCGAAGCGGACCGTCCGCAATCCCAACCGGGTAACGCCGATCACGCTGCACTATTTCAAGGTGCTGCAACGCCTGGAGCTGGCCCACGAACGGTACGGCGCCCGGGTGTGCTGGGCGCCGACGGTGAAGGACCCGGCGCTGGCGTTCGCCAAGAAGATCACGGGGTGATCGCCGCCGCCGCGCAGCAGCTGGGCGGCCCGGAGCACGCCGTCGGGCTGACCGCGGACCTGACCCACCCGGAGACCCCGGGGCAGCTCGTCGCCGCCGCCCAGGAACACTTCGGCCGGCTCGACGGCGCGCTGATCTCGGTCGGTGGACCACCGCCGGGCAACGCCGCAGCGGTCACCGACGAGCAGTGGCGGCTCTCCTTCGAGACCGTCTTCCTGGGCACCATCCGCGCCGTACGCACTGTCGCCAACGCCCTGCCCGAGGGCGGCGCGATCGGGTTGGTGCTCTCCACCTCGGCGCGTGGCCCGGTGCCCGGTCTCGGTATCTCCAACGGTCTGCGGCCCGGCCTGGTCGGGGCCGCCAAGGACATCGCCGACGACTACGGTCCTCGTGGGGTCCGGGTGGTCGGGCTGTTGCCCGGCCGGATCATGACCGACCGCAACCGGGAACTGTTCGGAGCGACCGGTGACCCGGAGCGAGCCCGCGCCGAGGCGGAGGCCGGCATCCCGCTGCGCCGCGTCGGCGACCCCGCCGAGTTCGGCCGGGTGGCCGCGTTCGTGCTATCCCCCGCCGCGAGCTACCTCACCGGAATCACCCTGCCGGTCGACGGCGGCGCGCTGCGCGGGCTGTGACAGCCGAGCGGGCCGCACGGTGACGCCGCCAGAGCCGGCCCCACACGACGACCCGGCCGTCGATCGACTCGCCATCACGGAAGCCGGGCTGTCGACGCGACCAGGACACGCCGACGTCCAGGAACCCGAGTCGATCGAGGCACGGCGTTCCGGCCCGACCCGGCCCTCCCGCGCGGACCTCGCGGCAGCCGCGGACCGGACGATTCCCGACGTCCTCGCTCCCGGCCTGGAGGTGCTCTTCGTCGGCATCAACCCGGGCCTGTGGTCGGCGGCGACGGGCTGGCACTTCGCCCGCCCCGGCAACCGGTTCTGGCCGGCGCTGCACCGGGGCGGGTTCACCCCCCGGCTGCTGCACCCCAGCGAACAGGACGAGTTGCCAGCGCTCGGGCTCGGCATCACCAACATGGCCGCCCGGGCCAGTGCCCGCGCGGACGAGCTGAGCACCGAGGAACTCCTCGACGGCGCGGCGATCCTGACCGACAAGGTGGCCCGGTGCCGGCCGCGCTGGGTGGCAGTGGTGGGGGTGACCGCCTACCGGATCGGTTTCCAGCGGCCAAGGCCGCCTTCGGGCCGCAACCGGAGACGCTGGCCGACGCGCGGCTGTGGGTGCTACCCAACCCCAGCGGCCTGAACGCGCACTTCACCCCGGTCACCCTGGGCCTGGCGTTCGCCGAGTTGCGGGCAGCGACCGAGCTACCAGCCCTGTGATCGACGACGTCAGTTGGCGGCGGCCGGTGGCAGCACCTCGTCGGCGCGGTAGGTGCCCAGCGGCATGACCACCGGCTCGGCACCGGTCGCGTCGACGAACGGGGTGGGCGAGTCGGCGACCGCGAACTGGGTGCGGTACAGCTCGGCGTAGAGCCCACCGACGGCCACCAACTCGTCGTGCCGTCCCCGCTCGACGACCCGTCCGCCGTCCAGGACGAGGATCTGGTCGGCGTCTCGCACTGTGGAGAGCCGGTGCGCGATCACCAGCGCGGTCCGCCCGGCCAGCGCCACCGACAGCGCCCGCTGCACCGCCGCCTCGCTCTCCGAGTCAAGGTGAGCGGTCGCCTCGTCGAGGATCACGATCGACGGTGCCTTGAGCAGCAGTCGCGCTATCGCGATGCGCTGCTTCTCGCCGCCGGAGAACCGGTAGCCGCGCTCCCCCACCGTGGTGTCCAGACCGTCGGGCAGCGCCCGAACCAGATCGGCCACCTGCGCCCCGGCCAGGGCGGCCCAGATCTCGTCGTCGGTGGCGTCCGGCTTGGCGTAGCGCAGATTCTCGGCGATCGTCTCGTGGAACAGGTGCGAATCCTGAGTGACCACACCGATCTCGTCGCGCAGGGAGGCGAGCGTCGCGTCACGCACGTCCACGCCGCCGACGAGCACCTGCCCGTCGCTGACGTCGTAGATCCGGGAGATGAGCATCGACAGTGTCGACTTGCCCGCCCCGGACGGGCCGACCAGCGCGACCATCTGCCCCGGCTCGACGCTGAACGAGACCCCCTTGAGCACCGGTTCGTTGACGGTCCGGTCGAGGGTGGCGACCTCCTCCAGGGAGGCGAGGGAGACCTCGGCGGCGCTCGGGTAGCGGAAACGCACGTCGCGGAAGTCGACCCGGCCGGCGCCCAGGGGCACCGGTACCGCGTCGGGCTTCTCCACGATGCCCGGCTTGAGGTCGAGCACCTCGAAGACCCGGTCGAAGGAGACCAGCGCGCTCATCACGTCCACCCGGACGTTGGAGAGCGCGGTGAGCGGACCGTACAGGCGGGTGAGCAGCAGCGCGAGCGTCACCACGGTGCCGGCGCTGACGCCGCCGGTCACCGCGAGCCAGCCGCCGAGACCGTAGGTCAGCGCCTGCGCCAGCGAGGCGACCAGCAGCATCGCCACGAAGAAGGTGCGGGAATACATGGCGGACTGGATGCCGATGTCGCGGACCCGCTCGGCACGGTCGCCGAACCGGCGGGCCTCGATCTCGGGCTGGCCGAAGAGCTTCACCAGCAGCGCGCCGGCCACCCCGAACCGCTCGGTCATCGTCGCGTTCATCTTGGCGTCGAGGTTGTACGCCTCGCGGGTGATCTCGGCCAGTCGCTTGCCGACCCGACGGGCCGGAATGATGAAGATCGGTAGCAGCACCAGTGACAACGCGGTGATCTGCCAGGAGAGGGTGAACATCACCGCCGCGGTGAGCACCAACTGGATGACGTTGCTGACCACACCGGACAGGGTGGAGGTGAACGCCCGCTGGGCGCCGAGCACGTCGTTGTTGAGCCTGCTGACCAGGGCGCCGGTCTGCGTGCGGGTGAAGAACTGCAACGGCATCCGCTGCACGTGGTCGTAGACCCGGGTGCGCAGGTCGAAGATGATGCCCTCACCGATGCGGGCGGAATACCACCGCTGGGCCAGCGACAGCAGCGCGTCGGCGACCGCAAGCGCGGCGATGAACAGGGCCAGCCGCACCACGAGCCGCCCGGCCTCGGTGCCGCCCTCGTTGATCGCGTTGATCACGTCGCCGGCGAGCACCGGAGTGGCCACGCCGATGATGGCGGCCAACACCACGGTGGCCAGGAAGACGACGATGTCGCGCCGGTAGGGGTGGGCGAAATCGACAATGCGGCGGGCCACGCCGCGCTTGAGCCGGTGGGTGGAGACCTCATCGCGGTTGCGCATCGACCGGAGCATGCTCCACCCGGCCATGCCACCGCCGGACATCGGGTTGGACATCGTTCACCTCCGGGTTGCCGGGCAGACCGCACCGTCAGGTCAATTCTCCCGACGAGTGTGACAACCTCGGTCGTAACCCGGATCTTCCCGTGCGGTCCTTACCTATTCTCCAGTGCCGGCGAGGTCACGCAGCCGACGGGTCTGTGCCTCCCGCTCGGCGCGCTGCTGGTCGGCGTGCGACCGCCCGGCGGCGCCGGCGAGCAGCGCCTTGATCTCTACCACCGCGTCGCGGGCTCCGGAGAGCAGGCCGGCGGTCAGATCCCGCACCGCGCCGTCCAACTCGGCCGGGGATACGACCAGGGTGGCCAGCCCGATCCGGTCCGCCTCGGCGGCGTCCAAGCGGCGGCCTGTCGCACAGATCTCCAACGCCCGCGAATAGCCGATCAGCTCGACGAGGCGTTTCGTCCCGGCCAGATCCGGCACCAGGCCGAGGGTCACCTCGGCCATCGACAACTTCGCGTCCGCGGACAGCACTCGCAGGTCACAGGCGAGCGCAAGCTGAAAGCCGGCACCGATCGCGTGGCCCTGCACGGCCGCGACAGAGACGACATCCGGCCGGTGCAGCCAGGTGAAACCGGCCTGGAACTCCGCGATGCGCTCGGCGCACTCCTGCTCGGGCAGCGCGGCCAGCTCAGCGAACGACCCCGGACCGGAGGCACCCGCCACCGCTAGATCGAGGCCGGCGGAGAACGCGCGACCCTCGCCGCGGACCACCACCACCCGCACGTCGCCGGGCAGGTCGCGGGAAAAGTCGCTCATCGCTCGCCACATCGCGGGCGTCTGGGCATTGAGCACGTCGGGCCGGCACAACGTCACCGTGGC
>NZ_JBEYSL010000035.1:0-24947 GCF_040642735.1 Micromonospora sp. NPDC047753
CCTCGAAGGCGGCCTTACCGTCGGCGGCGGCGGTCTCGCCGTACACCCGGGGGCTGGGGGATTCGGGATAGGCGGACCAGTAGCCCCGCTCCGTGATCGCGGTCAGCGCACGGTTGAGGGTGTCGGCGTGCCTGTCGTACAGGGGATGCGGGGTCTCCGTCATGCCCGCCATCATGCCTGAGTCCGGTCCGCGAGCAGTAGCGCGAATGCCCGGCAGCGGCTCACTCCGCAGTCGAGTTCCCGAGCAGAAGCGCCAATGGCCGACGGCACGGGGTTGCCTGCGGCGACAGCGGGTAACCGCGGGCCTTCGGCCAGGGGAGGGCAGCGGGTGAGGATCACCGAGATCCGGGTGCACGGGGTGGCCGACAAGGGGCCCGAGGCGATCCTCGACCGACCGATCGTCGCGCGGGTCGCGGGAGACGACAACGCCGGCTTCTACCGGCCCCGACCCGGCTACGGCGTTCCCACGGATCACAACGGGGTGACGCTTGAGGCGTACCGATGGAGCAGGCTGACCGGTGGCACCGCCACCCGGACGTTTTCCCTGGTCCTACTCTTGCCGTTCATGCTCAGCAACATCGCGGTCTGGATGCTGCCGGTCACGGGGCGCGGCGGCCACGCCGCGCGGGCGCTGTGCCGACTGTTGGCCGCGACGATGACCGCGATGTACGTGCTCTCGACCGTCGGGGTGTCCCTCGACCTGATCGCGTGGCAGTGCGCTGCCTACCCGAGGTGTCTGGAGGGGCGGCGGGAGCTTTCCTGGCTGGGCGACGTGCCGCCCGGGCAGCGACTCGCGCTGCTGGCCGTACCGCCCATCATCGCGATCGGCCTGATCTGGCGGCTCGGTGCCCGGACCTGGCAGCTCCCCGAGGACAGCGACCACGGGCCCGGGGTGGGCGCGGACCGGCTCGACGCGCCCGCCTTCTGGGACACCCGCTCACTGCTGCGCCGCCTGCGCTCGGTTCACGTCGCGGTGGCGCTGGGCACGCTCGACCTCACTCTGCTGCTGGCCCTGGCGCCGCACGACGCCAACCTGCTCGGCTGGCTGCTGCTGACGGCGGACGTGGCGCTGCTCGCCGGCGCGGTGGTGCTGCTCTGCGGGGCGGCGATCGAGCGGCGCGGAGAGCAGGACCAGCGGAGTGCGCGGACGATCCGCTGGGCGGCTGTCGCGCTCACCGCACTGACCCTGGGATACGCATCGGCGCCACGGCCGCCGTGGACAGCCGAGGGGATGTTGCCGGGGTACGGCACGGCGGTCGCCGGGTTGTTCGCCGGGCAGGTGGTGCTGCTCGCGATGCTGGGCCTGGTGGTCGTGGTGCAGCGCCGTTCCCTGCCCCGCCCCTTCTTCCTGCTGGCCGGGTTGGGCGCGCCGGTGCTGATCACCGTCGCGATCGGGTTGGGCGTCGCCTACGACTCGGGCCTTACCTACGGGCTCGCCGAGTATCTGGACCGAGGTTCCAGCCCGACGCCGGCACGACCTCTGCCGCCTGGTGCGCCACCGTTGTCGCCGCCGATCGCCTACCGCTGGGTCACCCTCGGCTTCACTCTCGCAACACTCCTGGTGCTCGTGACGGCCCTGCTCATACCCCGGATCAGCCGGAATCGTCGCCGCCGGGGTGCCGAGGAACTGGTCCGGCGGGACTATCCGGAAGCCTCCCGGGCGGCCCCCGAACGGGTCCGGGCCGTCCGCGACGCGATCGTGCGTGCCCGGCTGACGGATCGACTCGGGCCGCTGATGGCCAGCGCGTATGTGGCGTTGGCGCTGCTCACCCTCGCGGCGGCCGGGCTTTCGGTGATCGGTCCCGGGCCGGGTGCGCTCACTTTCCGACTCGGCGGCGAGCCGCTGGCCCGTCCGGTGATCTTCGTGACCGACCTGGGCGCCCTGCTGATCGGGCTCTTCGCCATGGGTCTCGCCGTGCTGGGACTGGTCGCCTACCGGTCCGGCGCGATCCGGCTGGTCGGGGTGCTCTGGGAGCTGGCCACCTTCTGGCCGCGTGCCGCACATCCGCTCGCCCCGCCGTGCTACGTCGAGCGGGCGGTCCCCGAGCTGACCCGTCGGATCGGGCAGCTCACCGCCGATGGGAACGCCGTGGTGCTGTCCGGACAGAGTCACGGCAGCGTGCTCGCGGCGGTGACGGTCCTCCAACTGCCCGACCACTGCCGTCGGCGGGTGGCTCTGCTCACCTACGGTGCCCCGCTCGGAAACCGGTACCGGCGGATCTTCCCGGCGTACGTCAGCGACGAGATGTTGCGCGAGGTGGGCAGCCGGTTGGCCTGGCGGTGGATCAATCTGTGGCGGTACACCGACCCGGTCGGCGGACCCGTGTTCGTACCGTTCGTTGATGGACCCGACGACCCGGCCGCCCGGGTCGACCGTCGGGTACGGGATCCCAAGGGGCTGCTCATCCCACCGACCGACACCGTGCCCCCACCGGTGCAGGGCCACGGGTTCACCCCGGACGACGACTTCCACGCCGCGATCGGCGAGCTGGTGGAGCGCCTGGAACGGGTGGCCGAGTGAACGGTCGCCTCAGAGGGTGAGCTGCCAGTCGGTCCACCGGTCCACCGGACGGAAGCCGAGCTGCTCGTTGATCGACACCATGTAACTGTTGCTGGCCGCGTTGAAAGTGTCGATCACCTGTACCGCCGGCTCGTGGGTGAGCAGGTGGTGCAGGTTCTCCACCTTGGCGATGAGGCCGAGCCGGTGCCCACGGTGGGCCGGGTCGACGATGGTGATCTGCTGGAACGCGTGCCAGTCGGCGGCAGCTCCCACGTCCAGCAGGGTCCAGGCGACCAGCCGGCCGGACGCCTCGTGTCGCATCCCGAGGTGGTAGCGCCGCCGGCCCCGGGCGTCCAGCGCCCGTTCGTTGCCGCGGATCCGCTCGGCGTCCACCTGCTCCGGTTCCCACTGCACGTCGCCCATGGGGGCGTCCATCAACAACCGACCGTCCAGGTAGGCGATGTCGCCGACGTACTCCTGTGGGGTGGAGCCCTGCCAGCAGACCGAGTGATAGCCCTCGGCTCGGGGTTGTGCCTCGGCGAGCGCCGCCCGCAGAGCGACCCGGTCGATGTCGCCGACGTCGAGCCGTCGGCGTACCTCGGCGAGAGCGGGCTGGGCTCCGGTCGCGGCGGCGAACGCGTCACCGGCCACGCTTCGGGCCGGCCCGCCGGGCAGCGCGGAGACGGTCATCGCCACCATCCGCTTGCGGCCGTGCTCGCGGAGCAGGCGCAGCCCGTACTCGTGCAGGGCCCGGCCAACGCCCCGGCGCCGCAGCTGCGGATGCACCAGCAGCTCGGCGGTGGCGTTGTCGGTGTTGTCGAGCTGCGGCAGGTCCAGTTGGAGGTAGCCGGCCGGTACGCCGTCCAGACGGGCCAGCGCCCAGAGCGACCGGGTACCGGGCATCGGCGTGTGGAACAGCGCGTCGAAGCGGCGCCGGCAGGAGGGCGGGAAGTCCGGCAGATCGGCGTCGTTGGCGGCCGACCCGATCCGGTACGCCTCGTCGACCGACGTCCGGTCGGCGCCGTCGAACGACGCGATGGTGATGCTCATGCCGGTGAGCGTGCACCGCACAAAAGCGATCGGGCCAGCGAATTACTCGCTGGCCCGATCGAACGTTGGTCGGGAGGGACACTCGCACAACGCCTCCGGCGTTGGGTCGCAAGAACTTCAAAAGTCTTCGGCGAAATGCCCTCCCGCACGGAGCATCTTGCGCCGTCCGGTTCCTGCCGTCAAGTCCGTAGCGGCGGGTTTTCCACACTCACAGCGAAAACCCAGTTACCGACTGATCCACTCGGCCCCGGTGCCGGGTAGGCCGTTCAGCCCAGGAGGCCGGCGTCGCGGGCGGCGCGCAGCGAGGGCTTGATGTGGTGGGTCGGCCCGACCTGGCCGGCCACCGCGTCGATGGTCTTCAGACCCTCGCCGGTGTTGAAGACGACGGTCTCGGCCGTCGGGTCGAGCCGACCGGACTCGACCAGCTTGCGCAGCACCGCCACGGTCACCCCACCGGCGGTTTCCGCGAAGACCCCGGTGGTACGGGCCAGATCGCGGATGCCCGCGCGGATCTCGTCGTCGTCGACGTACTCCATCCAGCCGCCGGTGCGGCGGACCGCCTCCAGGGCGTAGAGGCCGGCCGCCGGGTCGCCGATGTTGAGTGACTTGGCGATGCCGGTGGGCTTGACCGGGACGATCGTGTCGGTCTCGCCGTGCAGTGCGACGGCGATCGGGTTGCAGCCGGCGGACTGCGCCCCGAAGACCTTCCAGCCGTCGGCGGGCGCCTCGACCAGGCCGATCTCCACCAGCTCGGAGAACGCCTTGTCAATCTTGGTGAGCAGCTCGCCGCTGGCCATGGGGATGACCACCTGCGCCGGGATTCGCCAGCCGAGCTGCTCGGCCACCTCGTAGCCGAGAGTCTTGGAGCCCTCCGCGTAGTACGGCCGGACGTTCACGTTGACGAACGCGGTGTCCTCGAATTCGTCGGTCTCCACCAGCTCACCGCAGAGCCGGTTGACATCGTCGTACGAGCCGTCGATGGCGACCAGTTCGCCACCGTAGACGGCGGTGGTGATGACCTTGCCCTGTTCCAGGTCGCTGGGGATGAAGACCACCGAGGGCACCCCGGCGCGGGCCGCGTGGGCGGCCACCGAGTTGGCCAGGTTACCGGTCGACGCGCAGGCGAACCGGCTGAAGCCGAGGGCCTTGGCGGCGGTGAGCGCCACCGAGACGACCCGGTCCTTGAACGAGTGGGTGGGGTTGGCGCTGTCGTCCTTGACCCAGAGCGGCGCGGTGATGCCCAGCTCGGCGGCGAGGTGCGGGGCCGCCACCAGTGGGGTCAGGCCCGGGTCGAGGGTGACCCGGGTGGCCGGGTCCTGACCGGCGGGGAGCAGGGCGGCGTACCGCCAGATGTTGTTCGGGCCGGCCTCGATCTGCTCGCGGGTGACGGTGGCCAGCGCGGCGGTGTCGTAGTCGACTTCCAGCGGGCCGAAACACTCGTAACAGGCGTGCTGGGCGGCGAGCGGGTAGCGGGCCGAACAGGCACGGCAGACCAGGGCGCGGGCGGGGCTGGCAGCGGTGTCGATGCCGGAGGCGACGAGCGTCGACGTCATGTCGAGAGTCCTCTCATCTTTCCCCGCATCGCACGGTGCGGCGGGGACGGAATTGGCACCTGCCCCGCGGGTCGCTCAGCGGTGAGCGCGCGGGGTGGTTGCCGGGGCGTCGTCGGGCCGTATCCCTCAGCCCCTCTGGATGAGGTATTCAGTTGTGCCGTCGAGTCTAGGACAACGCTGTCGGCCCCTGCTACCACTGATCCCAGGTATTGGGTCAGCGGAAACTCACCGCGACCGGGTCGGTCACCGCGACCGGGTCCGTCACCGCGTCCGTCCGGGGCAGCGCTGCGGCCCGGGGCCGGGCGGCGAGGTTCGCGGCGATCAGGGCGGCGATCGTGATGGCGGCCCCGACCAGTTCAACGGGCTCCGGGCGGTAGCCGCGGGCGATCTGCACCGCGAAGGTGGTCACCGGGACCAGGTTCATGAACAGCGCGGCGTTGGCGGCGCCGAGTCGCTGCACGCCGGTGTTCCAGGCCAGGACCGCGATCACGGCACCCACCAGCACGGCGTACGCCAGTTGCGGGGCGACCGCCACGAGGTCGGCGGCGGCCGGCGCGTGCTGCCAGCCGACGGCGTCGGCGCCGATGCTCAGGACGAGCATGGCGGCCGTGCCGGCGAGCGCGGTCAGTGTGGTGAAGCGCAGCGGGGACCACTCGCCGAACCGGCTGGCACCGTGGGTGTAGATGCCCCAACCCAGCACCGCGCCGATCATCATGAGCCCACCGAGGCCGAACTGGCCGAGCCCGGCCAGGCTCCCGCGCGTGATCACCAGGCCGACGCCGAGGAGCGCCACCAGGGAGAGGGCCAGCAGGAGCGGCTTCGGGCGTACGCCGTCGCGAGCCCAGCGGACCAGCTGGGTGATCACCGGGGTGGTGGCCACGAAGAGGGAGATCTGCTGCGGGGCCGCGTGTTCGAGCGCCAGGTTGGTGAGCAGGTTGAAGCCCGCGAAGCCGACCACTCCGAGCACCACCACCTCCAGCGCCCGGCCGCCGTGGCGGAGCGCGCCGGCACCCTCGCGGAGCAGCAGGATGGCGACCAGGACGACGGCGGCCAGCAGGTAGCGCGCGGTGGTCAGGTTGAGCGGGTCGACCCGGTGGAGCGCGCTCGCCAGGATCGGGAACATCACGCCCCAGCCGAGCACGGCGACCAGTGGGTACGCGGTGGCGCGGGATCGCATCGGCAACTCCAATGTTCGAGTATCGTCGAACCAACGAGACTGACCATAGGGCGTCGTTCGATGGTTGTCGAACAAGGGTTACACTGGTCACATGGAGCCGCACGAGCCCGACCTGACCGCCGTACCGGTCACCAACGTGTTGGCCGCACTCGCCGACGACGTGCGGCTACAGATCGTCCGGGCGCTCGCCGAGGGCGGCGAGTCAGCCTGCGGCAGTTTCGACTTCGGCGTCTCCAAGGCGACCCGCAGCCACCACCTCAAGGTGCTGCGCGAGGCGGGGCTGACCCGGACCCGGGCGGCCGGCACCAGCCGACTGGTCCGGCTCCGCCGGGACGAGCTGGACAAGCTCTACCCCGGCCTGCTGGACGCGGTCCTCACCCAGCGTCCGCCGGCCTGACCCCGGCCCCGCCTTCGCTCGCCGGCGGCGGTTGCGGTCCGCGTGGCCGCACCAGCCGGTTGGTGGCGGCACGCGACCTCGGCGGCTGGGACATGCCTCCGACGCTCACTGTGGAGCTGAATCGTCTACGACATCAGCGAAGAGGTGGCGCCGCGACCGGGAGTGTCGGGCGGCCCCGGGCCGGAGCACATCGGCCGGCCCCGGGCCGGAGCACATCGGCCGGCCCCTTGACCGGACGCGCCGCCGAAGCCGCCTCGTTGAGACTTCGGCGACGCGTGGTTCGGGTCAGATCAGACGGACACCGTGCCGGGCTCGGCCGCCGAAGCCGAGACCGAAGGGCTGTCGGTACGACGCCGGGCGAGCAGCGTGTCGAGGGCCCAGGCACCCGGGCCGAGAGCCGCGACCAGCAGGAACGCCCAGCAGAAGAGCGCCGCCAGCTCGCCTCCGTTGTGCAGCGGCAGCAGGGCATCCGGCTGGTGCACAACGAAGTAGGCGTACGCCATCGAGCCGGAGGCGAGCAGCGCGGCGGGTCGGGCGAAGAGCCCGACCAGCACCAGTACGCCGCAGACCAGCTGGATCAAGGCGGCCCACCAGCCCGGCCAGGTGCCGAACGGTACCGCCTTGCCAGTCATCGGGTTGCCGCCGAACAACCCGAACACCGAGGACAGGCCGTGCAACGTGAACAGCAGACCGATCACGATGCGGAACAGGGACAGGGTCGGCCCGCCGAGCCGAGAGACGTTCATGACACCTCCATCGAGGATATTGAATGGGTCTCAATGATCCTGAGGCACGCAGGCATCGAACGTCATAACTTCCTTGCTGGTGGGAAAATCCCCTCCGAAAATGGTATGACGTTTCCTCGCCCCGACCCACCCCTTCTCCGCGATCTTGCGCTTCCTGTTCCGACACAAGGGACGCATCGCTTCATACCGACAGCGGAAAGTGCAAGATCGCCGAATAAGCGCATTCTCGCGCGGAGGCGATCCAGGTCAGCGCCTACGCATCGGCCCATCCGGCGTACGCGGGCGGCAACTCTGATGTGGTGCCGTCTCGCGGACTGTGGCAATTTGCGGGGCAGCGACCAACGCCCAGCAGCAGATCCGGGCGGCCATCAAGGCGACCGAGCAGACGCTAGCCCGGCTACGTGCGGCTCGAATTTCGTGGTGAGGGCATGCGAGGTACTCCCAGCCAGCTAGGCACGCCTACCGCTGGTCGCCGGCTCGATCCCGTACGAAGACGCCGCGACCCTGATGCCCCTCGACCAGACCCTCAGCGCGCAGTGTCAACATGGCCGAGCGGATGACCTGGGTCGAGACCCCGTAATGGGCGCAGAGTTCGGAGATCGACGGCAGCTTGTCGCCAGGCTTCAGGTCACCGGACTTGATTCGATCGCGAATCTCGGTGGCGATGCGTTCGTAGAACGGCGTGACTGGCATGGTGGTGCTCCCTCGTCGGCACCACCATCTGACCACTCTTTGCTTATGACATCAAGTTCTAGGTGTTCCAAGGGTTGCACTAGTGATACTAGGCATCATATGTTGGGACCGAGGCGGCCCTCGTCGGCAAAACAAGGGGCGGCTCAACTTCGGTGAGACGACGCTCAGCGAGGAGGACCGGCAGTTGGTGCGTACCCGGGTCTGGTGCGACACCAGGCTCGACGGGACCGGCCGCTGCGGGCACCCGGCCGACCACGACGGACCCTGCCTGGCCTCGTGACGCGGGGTCCGGCGGGTCGCTCACGGGTCGGGTCGACGCCGGACGCCAGCGAGACACCTCCATGGGCGAGGATCAACGGATGATCTCCCGCGACACGGCAGCACTGCGACGCATCGCCGCGACTGTCGCGACTGTCGCGACGACTCTCGTGCTCGGCGGCTGCACTCGTGACCATGAAGGCCAGGGTGGGGACCCGAGCGGACCGCCGCCCGCCGCGTCGAGGTCGGAAGCCGGCCCGACCGCCAGCACCGAGCCGCCGGCCGGGTGCCCGGCGAGCGGTGTCCGGATCCGGTCGACCGGCGGGGACGCCGCGATGGGCCTGCGCGCCCTCGGTCTGGAACTGGTCAACTGCGGCGAGCGCCCCTACCAGCTCAACGGGTACCCGGTGCTGCACGTGTTCGACGAGGCGCGCGAGCCGGTCATGCTGCGGGTGGTCAACGGCGCCAAGGAGATCACCTCGGGCTTCGACCAACCACCCCGGCAGGTCACCCTCGCCGCCGGGGAGCGGGCCACCGCCGTGGTGCTCTGGCGCAACCTGGCCACCGACTCGACGGTGGTCGCCACCAACGGCGAGTTCCTGACTGTGGCGCCCGCCGCCGGGCAGCCGGCCGAGGAGGTCGACCCGGACGGGCCGATCGACCTCGGCAACACCGGCCGGATCGGCGTCAGCGCCTGGAAGAAGGCTACGACGTGATGTCCTTGCGGGTGAAGCGCCAGAACGCCAGCCCCCAGAACAGCGTCGCGTAGCTGACCGCCGATATGCAGCCGCGCACCACATCGTCGGTCTGCACCGGAGTCGACAGCAGACCCAGCCAGGCGGTGCTGAAGTGGGTCGGCAGGAAGTCACGCAGCGCGCCCAGGGCGGTGATCTGGTCCAGGATGCTGGACAGGATCCAGAGCAGAACCGCACCACCCACCGCGCCCAGCGCGGCGTCCGTGATCACCGACAGCAGGAACGCCAGACCGGCCACCACGAGCAGGACGACCGCCAGGTAGCCCAGCACGGCCAGCAGCCGGAGCAACCCCTCGGTCGGTTCCAGCTCGGCGGCGACAGTGCTGCGCAGCGGCGACCAGCCGTAGCGCAGGGTGCCGGCCAGCAACGCGGTGCCGGCCAACAGCAGCAGGGCCAGCCCCGAGTACGCGAGCGCGACCACCAGCTTCACAGTCAACAACCGCGCCCGGGGCACCGGGATCGCCAACAGATACCGCAGGCTGCCCCAGCTCGCCTCACTGGCCACCGTGTCGCCGCAGAACAGCGCGACGACCACCACCAGCAGGAACGACGCCGAAACGAAGATCGAGAACAGGGTGAAGTTGAGCCCGCCCGAGGTGGCCAGCTCGACCAGGCTGGCGAACTCGTTGCGGCCATTGTCGTCGTCGCCGCCCGAGTCGAACTGGAACGCGATCAGGATGATCAGCGGCAGCAACACCATGAACCCGAGCGCCAACTGGGTTCGCCGCCGGGACGCCTGCCGGCGGAACTCCGCCATCAGCGGCAGGGTGGCCGACGGTCGGTAGCCACGGGCCTCACCCGCGTCAGTAACAACCATCACCGGTCACCGCTTCCCCGAGAGTTCTCGCCCACCAGGGCGAGGAACGCGTCCTCCAGGCGCCGCCGGGGCACCACCCGGTCCACCCCGATGCCGGCGCGCACCAGCTCCGCCACCACCTCGCTGCGGGCCGTGCCGTTGGTGTCGACAACCAGTTGGCCGTCGCTCTCCGGCAACACGCGGACCCCGTGCAGCCGGTCCAGCACCGCCCGCGCCGCCACCGGGTCGGTGACGTCGAAGAGCACGCTCGGCGACTCGCCCACGATCTCCTCCACCGGCCCGGACGCCACGATCCGACCCTTGTTCACCACCACCGCGTGCGTGCACGTCTGCTCGACCTCGGCCAGCAGGTGACTGGAGACCAGCACCGCCCGGCCGTCCGTGGCGTACCGCTGGAGCACCCGGCGCATCTCGGCGATCTGCGGCGGGTCGAGCCCGTCGGTCGGCTCGTCCAACACCAGCAGTTCGGGGAGACCGAGCATGGCCTGGGCGATGGCGAGCCGCTGGCGCATACCGTGGCTGTAGTTCTTGATCCTCCGGTGCACCGAGTCACCCAGCCCGGCGATCTCCAGCGCCGCGTCGAACTGCGCGTCCTCCCACGGCCGCCCGGTGGCCCGCCAGTACGCCTTCAGGTTGTCCAGGCCCGACAGGTGCGGCAGGAAGCCCGGCCCCTCCACCAGCGCCCCGATCCGGGACAGCACCGGCGAGCCGGGCACCAGCCGACGACCGAAGACGTAGATCTCCCCGGCGGTCGGCTGGGTCAGCCCCATCAGCACCCGCAGGGTGGTGGTCTTACCGGCACCGTTCGGCCCGAGCAGACCAACGACCTGACCCGGGTGCACCTCGAAGTCCACGTTCGACACGGCGACGAAGCCGTCCGCGTACTCCTTGCGCAGCGCGCGCACGGCCAGCGGGGTGTCCGCGTACTCCGGGTGCACCGAGCGGTCCTGGCGGCGGTGCCGGCGGCGGACCAGGGCGACGACCACGACGAGCCCGATCACGATGGCGGCGAGCAGACCGGCGAGCACCCAGCGCCAGATCGTCGCCGCGGTGGGGATCGGCTCACCGCTGACCGTCGGCAGGCTGACCGCACCGTCCGCGGCAACCGTGTAGACGGTCGGCGCGGCCGGCGTCGTGTACGCCTGGTCGGAGGTGGCCACCACCAGGCGCAGCCGGTGCCCGGCCTCCACCCGGCGGACGATCCCGGGCAGCGTCACGGTGACCGGGCGGGCGTCCTGCACCTGCTGCGGCAGGCCGCTGAGCCGGATCGGGGCGACCAGGCCGTTCGGCAGGGTGGCCGCCCCGTCCTTGTCGACGTCGTAGAGCTTGACGAAGAGCACAGCCTCGCCGGTCGGCGACGCGGCCCGCAGGGTGACGGTGGGCGCACCGGCCACGTCCACGGCCTCGGTCAGCGGGGTGGACTCGAACTGGGCGTGCTGGCCGGGCACGTCACCGGCCACGCCGTCCAGCAGCGAGGCGAGCCCGCCCGCGAACGGAATCGAGGAGATGGCGGCCGGGTTGCCGTTCGGCGGGTTCGCGATCGGCTGCGCCGGGCCGGCGACCGTCACCTCCCGGCGGGCGTTGCCGGCGAGGCCCGGGTAGTCGGCGCGGCGGAAACCGGTGGCGACGAGACCTCTGTCGAGCGCGTCGAAGCCGGCGATCCGCGACCAGGTGAAGTCGTCGCCGGGCGCGTCCCCCTCGCCCTTGACGTAGTGGTCGAGCCACTGGACGGTCAGGAACTTCACCCGGTCGGAGTCCGACCGGGGTCCGCTGCCGCCGTCGTGCCCGCCGGTGAACCAGGCGACCCGTACCGGGGTGCCGGCGGCGGCGATGCCCCGCGCGTTCGCGTCCGCCTCACCGAGCGGGAAGAGGGTGTCCGCCTCGCCCTGCACCAGCAGGGTGGGGGCCTTGATCTGGTCCAGCACACCGGCCGGGCTGGAGCGGCGCAGCAGGTCCACGGCGGCCTGGTCGGCGCGGCCGGTGGTGGCGATCCGGAGGTACGCGGCGCAGACGTCGGCGGCGAACCGACCGCAGGACGGGTCGGCGGCACCCGCCGGGGCGCCACCGGGACCGGTGCCGGGGCCGGCCCCCGGTCCAGGGCTGGGCGGACCGGCCGACTCCGGTGCGCCCTGTGGCTGGGCGGCGATCGCTCCGGAGAGCCCGGCCGGGCCGGAGCCCACGTTGCCGCCCCCGCCGAAGAAGAGGCCGGCCCAGCCCTTCTTGAACACGCCCTCGGTCGGCGCTCCGCCGGTGCTCTCCGGCAGGAACGCGCGGGACAGGTCGTTCCAAGTGATCATGGGCACGATCGCGTCGACCCGACGGTCCTGGGCAGCCAACAACAACGCCAACCCACCGCCGTAGGAGCCGCCGACCACACCGACCTTCGGGTCGCCGGCCGCATCGGTGCGCACCTCCGGCCGGGCGGCCAGCCAGTCCAGCAGTCGCTCGGCGTCGCGTACCTCGTAGTCCGGGTTGTCCAGGTGGATCTCACCGCCGCTGCGGCCGAAACCCCGCGCCGTCCAGGTGAGCACCGCGTAGCCGCGCCCGGCGAACTCCTCCGCGTCGGAGCGCACCGACTCCTTCGTGCCGCCGAACCCGTGCGCCAGCAGCACCGCCGGCACCTTCTGACCGGACGAGGCGTCGTCCGGCAGATAGAGGGTGGTGTCCAGGTTCACCGGTTCGTCACCGGACGGTCCGGAGCGGACGGTGAGCATCGCGCTCTCGGTGCGTACGCCCGGTCCCTGCGGCCACACCGCCCAGGTCACGGCGGCGGCCAACAGCACGACGACCACCGCGGCGGCGATCGCCCGGCGGCGGGTGGGAAGGGCACGCCGGAACCACGCGGCCGGCGACGGCGATGTCATGCGGCACACGGTACGGCCCACAGCCTGAGCGTTGGCTGAGATCCGCCGTACGTCCGTCCGGTTGCCCCGATCGGTGCCCGACGGGGTGCGAGCGCGCACCGTCCGACGCGGCACAGTGAGTTGAGTTCGGATCCCGTGAATTCCGATCTTACGCAGATATCCACCTCGATCCCTCCATGTCACACCCACGGCGGATACGGAGCGTGGCGGTAACGCGGACAAATGGTGACATGACTCGAAGTGACGCGAACCTGACTCCCCGAGTGAGGTCTGACCCGGCGGCGGTTCGATTAGTTTTCCGGTCCGGTGCACGGGACTTGTCGGCCAGCCCGACGCCGCGCCGATCAGCGCCCCACGCCGGAGGAGACACACATGACAGTCCCCGCGCCGCGGGCCCGTCGACGGCCGTCCACGCTGGGCCGGCTGCTGCCCCTGCTGCTCATCGGAGCACTGCTGGCACCGTTGGGCCTGCTCGTCACGTCAAACTGGCGGCAGATCACCGACGACCGGGACCTCGCCGCCCGGGAACGGCTCGGCGTGCAGTACCTCACCGCGCTGGCGGCGGTCACCGACGCCCTCGTGGAGGCACAGTCCAACGCGGTGAACGGCCGCCCCGTCGCCCGGGAGGCGTTGAACGAGGCCGTCGAGAAGGTAGCCGCGGTGGACGCCCGCATCGGCAAGGAGCTGCTCAGCCAGGAACGCTGGGCCGGCGTACGGGCCAAGCTGGAGGCGCTGCGCGGCCGCAGCGCCACCGACCCCGAGGCCGCCTACACCGCGTACGGCGAGGTCTCCGACCTGCTGCTGGCCCTGCACCGGAAGGTCCGGGAGAGTTCCGGGCTGGTCCGTGACCCCGAGGCCGACTCGTTCTTCCTCCAGGACAGCGCCGGCCAGGAGCTTCCCGAGGCGGTGATCGGCGCCGGTCGGCTGGCCGACCTGTCCACGCTTGTCGCCCGCCGGCCCGCCGCCGAGCAACCACGCGGCCTGCTGGAGCTGACCGGCCTGCGGGTGTCCGCTCTGACCCCCGCCGCGGACCTCGTCGACAACCTGCGCTCGGCAGTGGACGGTTCGGAGAGCACCGACCTCGGTGCCAACGTGCTGACCCCACTGGACACCTACCAGCGCTCGGTGGAGGCGCTCGCCGGGTACAGCCTGCCGGCCAAGGACACCGGCGTGGTCGACCCGGGCCAGTTGAGTGCCGCCGCGCTCAGCTCGCACCGCTCCGCCCGCCAGCTTCAGCCGGTCATCCTCAGCGAACTGGACTCCCTGCTGGCCGAGCGCATCGATCGGCTCGACCGGGACCGCTGGCTGACCGCCGGGGCGGGTGTCGTCGCCGTCCTGCTGCTGGGCTGGCTCGCCGCGTTGCTGGTCGCCGCCGGTCGCCGGGCACAACGGCGGGCCGCCCTGGCCGCGACCCACGCGGAGAGTCCCGACACCCCGCCGCAGCGCGACCTGTGGCAACCGCCCGCCGACGAGGCGCGTGCGCTGCAACCGGTCGGCGCGACCCGTGACCCGGAGACCGCACAGTGGGGGGCGTTCGATGCTGCTCGGTAGGCTCCGGATCCGCGGCAAGCTCGCGCTGCTCGTGGTGATTCCGCTGCTCAGCATGGTCGGCCTGGCCGTGCCGGTGATGCTCGACCGGGTCGCCGCGGCACAGCGGGCCGGCGACACCGCCGAACGGGTCCGGCTCGCCAGCCGGGTCGGCAGCCTGGTCCAGGACCTCCAGCAGGAACGCATCCTCTCCGTCGGCTTCCTGCTCGGCCGGGTCGAGCGCGGTGAGCTGGTCCGTAAGTCCGCGGACGTGGACGACCGGGTGGCCGACCTGCGGGCGGCGCGGAGCGACGCGCTGACCGAGCAGGTCGACCGCGCCCTCGACGGCGTGTCCCGCCTCGTCGAGCTGCGCACCGCCGTCCTGGCCGGGGCCGCCAAGCCGATTCAGGTGATGGACGCGTTCGGCCCGGTCAACAAGGGGATCATCGAGTCGCTGCGGCTGGTGGTCGGGGTGGACACCGACACGTTGCCGGGCCGTCAGGTGCTCGCCCTCGACGGGCTGCTCCGCTCCGACGAGGGCCTGGGCACCTGCGCCACCCTGAGCCTGTTGGTCAAGGCGATCGGCACCCCGGACACCACTGCCGGGTACGTGGCGTGCATCGCCGCGCTCATGGTCGACAACTCGCGCTTCCGCAGCCTGATCACGCCCGAGCAGCTCAAGGTGGCCCAGCTCAACGACGCCGCCGTGGCCGCGCGTACCAGCCCCGACTTCCTGGTCAGGAGCGCCCGGGATCCGGCCGCCGCTGTCCGTCCCGTGCCGATGGAGGCGCTCTTCCCGGCCGTCCGCACGATGATCCGGCTCGGTCAGTTCGTCGAGAAGAAGCTGATCGCCGACGTGCTCGCCGAGGTGACGGCCGAGCAGCGGCGCGCGCTGACCGCCGCGTACCTGGTCGGTGCCGCTGCGGCGTTGATCCTGACGCTGGTGGTGCTGCTCAGTGTGGCGGTGGCGCGGACGGTGGCCCGACCACTGACCCGACTCACCCGCTCGGCCGACCGGGTCGCCCGGGTCGCCGAGGCGGAACTGGTCCGGGTCACCGACGACGAGGTGGAGAGACACCAGGCGGTCCGGCTGGAGCCGGTGGACATCCGCGCCAACGACGAGATCGGCGACCTGGCGCGGGCCTTCGACCGGGTGCAGAACACCGCGGCGCAGCTGGTCGAGCGGCAGGTCGCCGGCCGACGCAACGTGGCGCAGATGTTCGGCCACGTCGGACGGCGTACCCAGAACCTGGTGGGTCGGCAGATCGCGCTGATCGACCGGCTGGAGCAGCAGGAGGCCGACCCGGGCCGCCTGGAGCACCTGTACCGACTCGACCACATCTCCAGCCGGTTGCGGCGAAACGCCGGCAGCCTCGTGGTGCTCTCCGGCTCGGCCGGGGCCGACGTGCACACCGCGCCGGTGCCGCTGGCCGACGTGGTCCGGTTGGCGCTCGGTGAGATCGAGGACTACACCCGGGTGGAGGTGCAGGTTCCGGCGGGCGTCTCGGCCGCGCCGGCGGTGGTCGGTGACCTCGTCCTGACGCTGGCCGAGCTGATGGAGAACGCCACAGTCTTCTCCCCGCCGCACACCCGGGTGCTGGTGGCCGCCGAGACGTCCGGCCTCGGCGTACGTCTCACAGTGGTGGACCACGGCATCGGCATGAGCGAGCAACGCCTGGCTGAGGAGAACGCCCGGTTGACCCGCCGGGAACGTCTCGACCTGGCCCCGACCGAGGTGCTCGGCCTCTTCGTGGTGGGCCGGTTGGCCCGTCGGCACGGCTGGCAGGTCGCCCTGGCCGCCACGGGTGGCGGAGGCGTGACCGCACAGCTGGAGATCCCGTCGACGTCGCTGGTGCTGCGCCGCGCCGACCGCGCCGGAGCCACTGTGGCCCGCGCCGTGGTGCCGAACCGGGACCGGCGTACGACGACTGCGCCCAACCCCGAGCACGAAGCGCGGCCCAGCGCGGTGGCCATCGCCGCGCCGGCGCACTTCGACTCGGACCTGCTGAGCCGGGCCACCCTCAGCCTGGACGCCGGCCCGTCCTGGAACGCGTTCGGTCGGGGCCAACCGGAGCAGGCCGCCCCGGAACCCCCGGACCCGGAGCCGGTGAGCAAGCCGGGCGGGCCACGGGTGCGGCAGCGGGTGCCCGGCGCCACGCTGCACGCCACCGCTCCGGCGACCCGGCCGGTGGACGCCACCAGCGCGGACCCCGCCGCCGCCCGCGCGCTGGTCGAGGCCTTCCAAGCCGGCGTACGCCGCGCGGAGCTGCACGTGGCACCGGGCCTCGACCGCGCGTCGGCGCGGACGGCCGGCGACCCGTCGGCCGGCGCCGGGGCGGCCGTGGTGGACTTGGGCCCGACCGTCGACCTGCCCAGCACCCCGGGAGGCGCCGGCCCCACGGTGCCGCGTGGTGGTGGCTCGACCGACGCCGCACCGGAGCGGCCCCGGTTGAGCCGACGGGTGCCGGGAGCGAACCTCACGGCCATCCCGGTCTGCCAGCCGCCCAGCACCGACCTCGGTGACCCGGCCGAGGTCCGCGACCTCATCAGCGAGTTCGAGGCGGGCGTCGCCCGCGCTCTCCGCGAAGTCAGCCCCGACCACCGGAACGAAGAAGGATCATCACGGTGACCAGCCCCTTCCTGCACGACAACGTCGAACAGAGTCAGCCCAGCGCCAATGGGGACCTCAGCCCGGAGGCCCGTACGTTCAACTGGTTGCTGGACTCCTTCACCTCCAGCACCGCCGGGGTCCTGGAGGCGATCGCGGTCTCCTCGGACGGCCTGCTGATGGCCATGTCGGCGATCAAGGATCGGTCCAACGCGGAGCGGTTGGCCGCCGTCGTGTCCGGGATGACCAGCCTCGCCGGTGGGGCCGCCAGTTGGTACGCCCTCGGCGGCCTGAACCGGGTGATCGTCGACATGGCCGACGGCTACCTGCTGATCAGCGCGATCAGCAGCGGTTCCGTGCTCGGGGTGGTCGCCGACCGTTCGGCGAACCTGGGCACCGTCGCGTACGAGATGACGCTCTTCGCCGGGCGGGCCGGTGGCGCCCTGACCCCGCGACTGATCGTCGAGTTGAAGAACGCCGTTCAGCAGTGACCCCCGACGTCGCCGGTGAGGATCCGGATCCGGACCCGAGAGTTCGGATCCGGCCGTACCTGCGCACGTCACCCCCGACCGGGGTGGGCGCGGCGGCGACACCGGCGCTGCCCGAGCCGGAGCCGGACGCGGACCAGCCGAGCGGTCCCCGTCCGTTCGTGCTCACCTCCGGGCGGGTCGCGGGTGCCGACCCGGCGATCGGGTTGGAGACCCAGGTGACGGCCCGCATGGACAGCGGCTGGTGGGCCGGCCCACCGGGCGCGCTGCTGGCACCGGAACTTCAGACCATCATCGCGCTCTGCGCCGAGCCGATCTCGGTGGCCGAGATCTCGGCCCGCGCCCGACTGCACTTCGGCGTGACGCGGGTCCTGGTCGGCGATCTACGCGCCGCCGGGCACCTGGACGTGCACGTGACCGACACCGACGACGCTGTCGACCCCGATCTCATCCTGCGAGTGATTGATGGACTCCGTGCGATCTCCTGAATGGCCGGTCGCCCCGCTCGGCGGGGTCGCCGCGAACAGCGCCGCCGCCCGTTACGGCATGTCCCCGGGCACCGGGCCGATAGTCGGGCGGGCCGGCCCACCGCCGACCGCACCGCCTCCGTACCGGCCCCCGTCCGGTGCGGAGTCCGGCCCTTCGACAGGTAAGCCGGCCGCACCGCCGATCCCGGTCAAGATCCTGGTCGCCGGCGGGTTCGGGGTGGGTAAGACCACCACGGTGGGTGCCATCTCCGAGATCGCGCCCCTGACCACCGAGGCCGAGATGACCACCGCCGGGATCGGCGTGGACGACCCGGGTGCCCGGTCCACGAAGACCACCACCACTGTGGCGATGGATTTCGGCTGCGTGACGATCGACCGCAGTCTGAAGCTCTACCTGTTCGGCACGCCGGGGCAGACCCGGTTCGGCTTCATGTGGGACGACCTGGCCCGGGGAGCGCTCGGCGCGCTGGTGGTGGTGGACAGCGCCCGGCTGGACGACTGCTTCCCGGCCATCGACTTCTTCGAGCGGGCCGGTCTGCCGTTCGTCGTCGGGGTCAACGCCTTCGACGGGCGACTGGCCCTGGAACTCGGCGAGATCCGTTGGGCGCTGGCCATCGGTGACCATGTGCCCCTGGTGCAGTTCGATGCCCGCGACCGGCTCTCGGTGCGGGACGCACTACTGGTCGTCCTGGACCGCGCGCTGGACCGCGCCACCCGGGACAGGAGGGCCTGAGCCGACCAGCTCCGGCCGTGGCGGGAAGAGGTGATCTGATGAGGGGCGACCTGGACGAGACGCTGGCCCGGCTGGCCCGACGTGAGGAGGCGTCGCGCCGTCGGGCCGCCGACCGTGACGACACCACCGCACCGTCGGGCCCCCCCGGCCTCGGCGGCGACACCCGCAACGCCCGGTCGGGCCGGCACGCGGGGGTGGAGACGCCGAGTGAGGTGGCCGGGTGGGGGCCTGTGGAGGAGGTGGCCGAGGCGGTCCGCCAGGTCGTCGGGGCCTACCCCGGGGTGGCGGTGACAGTGCAGGTGGAGCACGCCGGTCGGACGTACCCGATGCGGGTCTCCTGGGACGGCCCTGCCGTCACTGTCGGACCGGTTCCCCCGCCGACTCCGGTGGAACCCCCGCCGGTCTGGCCGCTCTCCGGCCGGACGGTGCCCGCCTGGGCGCCCGGTCCGGACGGGTTGACGCCGGACCCGGCGGCCCGGTTGGCCGAGCTGATCCGAAGCGACCCGACACTGCTGGACGAGCTGGATCCGCGGCGCTGACCGGCGGGGCTGGCTGCCGGCGGCTACGGTCGGGCAGTGGCGCAACCCGACCTGACCTTGACGGCGAGCCTGCGGCCGGCGGCGCTGGACGCCCGACGGGGCATCGTGCGCCTGCACCCGGAGGCACTGACAGCGCTGGGGCTGCGCCCCGGCGACCCGGTCCGCCTTGTCGGCCGCCGGGAGACCGCCGGGATCGCGGCGGCGGCCGGGCCGGGCGCGAGCAGCGCCCTGCTGTACGCCGACGACCTGACGTTGGGTAACCTCGGTCTGCGCGACGGCGGTCAGGTGCGGGTGGGCCCGGTGCCGTTGGTCCCGGCGAGCCGGGTCGTCCTGGCCGGGCCGGTGGGGGTCGTCGCGGCGGTCAGCCCGGAGATGCTCCGGCTCGCCCTGCTGGGCAAGGTGCTCACCGCCGGGGACGACGTGTCGCTGCTGCCGCAGGACGTACTGCCGGACGCCTCGGTCCGCAGCCTGGTCGAGGCGGCGCGACGCAGCCTCGCCAACACCGTCGGTTTCGCCTGGACCAGCACGCTGCTCAGCGTGGTCGAGGTCGAGCCGGCGGCCGGCGCGCTGGTCACCATGGGCACAGCGGTCGCCTGGGAGCACGGTGCGACGACCCACGGCGGGCCTCCCCCGGCCGGCGCCGCGTCGACCCGGCCGGTTGCGAGCGCCGACGCCGTTGCGGCGGACGACGCGCCCGACGTGGACGAGCTGCCCGGGCTGCGGGCCCAGGCCGAGGAGCTGACCGAGCTGCTGGACCTCGGCTTCCACCACCGGGAGGTGCTGGGTCGGCTCGGCACCACCATCTCGTTGGGGGTGTTGCTCGTGGGTCCGGCGGGCTCCGGAAAGTCGGCGCTGGTCCGGGCCGTGGCCGCCCGGGTCGGTGCCCGCGTCCACCCGCTCTGGGCGCCGGAGGTGGCCGCCTTGGCCAGTCAGGCCGCCGCGGAGCGGTTGCGCGTCGCGGCATCGGCGGCCCGGGCCGAAGGACCCGCGGTACTGCTGGTCACCGACGTCGAGGCGCTCGCGCCGGCCGACGATCCGGGTCCGGTGGCGACGGTGTTCCGGCAGGTGCTCGCGGAGAGCATCCGCGCCGGCGTCGCGGTGGTCTGCACCACCGGCCGACCGGAGGCGGTCGACCCCGCGCTGCGCGCGCCTGACCTGCTGTCGCTGCGGATCAGCGTCCCGCTCCCGGACCAGGCACTGCGCCGCGAACAGCTCACCGTGCTGACCCGGCAGGTGCCGCTGGCCGACGACGTCCGGCTGGACGAGGTGGCCGCGCGTACCCCCGGGTTCGTCGCGGCGGACCTGGCCGCGCTGGTCCGGGAGGCCGGGGTACGCGCGGCGCTGCGGCAGAAGTCCGCCGAGACGCCGACGGTGTCGATGGCCGATTTCACCGCCGCCCGGGAGGTGGTCCGGCCCACCACGATGGCGGCATCCACGCTGGATCTGGCCTCGGTGACCCTGGACGACGTGGGTGGCCTGGACGAGGTCAAGCAGACGTTGACCGAATCGGTGCTGTGGCCGCTGACCTACCCGGACACCTTCGCCCGGCTCGGCGTGCAGCCGCCGCGCGGTGTGCTGCTCTACGGGCCACCGGGCTGCGGCAAGACCTACCTGGTCACCGCGCTGGCCGGGTCGGGGCGGGCCAACGTGCTGTCGGTCAAGGGGCCCGAACTGCTCTCCAAGTGGGTCGGTGAGAGCGAGCGCGCGGTCCGCGAGCTGTTCCGTCGGGCCCGGGAGGCGGCCCCCACGCTGATCTTCCTGGACGAGGTGGACGCGCTGGCCCCGGTACGCGGCCAGGCCACCGACGGGGGCACCACGGACCGGGTGGTCGCCGCCCTGCTCACCGAGCTGGACGGGGTGGAGACGCTGCGCAACGTGGTGGTGGTCGGTGCGACGAACCGGCCGGACCTGGTCGACCCGGCGCTGCTTCGGCCGGGCCGGTTGGAGCGGCTGGTCTACGTGCCGCCGCCGGACGGGCCCGCCCGCGCGGAGATCCTGCGGGCCGCGTCCCGGCAGGTGCCGCTGGCATCGGACGTCGACCTGCCGGCTCTCGGCGACGAGCTGACCGGCTTCTCCGCCGCGGACTGCGCGGCGCTGATCCGCGAGGCGGCGCTCGCCGCGATGCGGGAGTCGCTCGCCGCCGCCACGGTCACCGCAGAGCACGTGTCGACCGCACGGGCCCGGGTACGACCGTCGCTGGACCCGGCCCAGGTCGCCAGCCTGGCCGCGTACGCCGCCGGCCGGGAGTGATCAGACCAGCACAACCTTTCGTCGCGCCCAGGACGTTCCTAAGGTGTCACATTCCTCAGTGGAGTTATCCACTGCGACGTCAGGTGGTGTTCCTTGCGCAAGCTGCTCTCTCTTCTCATCGTCCCCCTCGTGGCGGCGGCGACCCTGGTCTCGGTCGGTGCACCGGCGGCGGCTCATCCGGCGAAGCCGTTCCCCGCCCGGATCGCGCTGCCGAACGGGTTCACCCCGGAAGGACTGACGATCGGCCGGGGCACCACCGTCTTCGTGGGGTCCATTCTTGACGGTGCCGTGTGGCGGGGTGACTTACGCACCGGACGCGGCTCGGTGCTGATCCCCGGCACACCCGGCACCGACAAGGCGGGCCTCAAGCTCGACCCGCAGGGCCGGCTCTGGACCGCCGACTTCTCCGGCGGGGGCGCGAGCGTGTACGACGCGGACACCGGCACCAGGCTGGCCCACTACCAGTTCACCGATGTTCCGGGCAGCTACGTCAACGACCTCGTGATCACCCAGCGAGCGGTCTACTTCACCGACTCCGCGCGGCAGGTGCTGTACGTGGTGCCCCTGGGCCCGGGCGGTCGCCTTCCAGCCCCCACCGCCTTCCGGGTGCTGCAGCTCAGCGGTCCGGCGGCCACTCCGGACGTCTACCACAACGGGATCGTGGCACTGCCGGACGGTGATCTGCTGGTCGCGCAGATGCTCACCGGTCAGCTCGTACGCGTCGACCCGCGTACCGGCGGCAGCCGCCTCGTCGACCTCGGGGGCTACTCGGTGGAACGGGCCGACGGGCTGGTTCTGCGCGGACGCACCCTCTACGTGATCCGGAACCTGACCAACGTCATCGCGGTGGTCCGGCTCAACGCCGGCTACACCGCCGGAGTGGTGCAGCGGGAGATCACCGGCCCGCAGCTGCGTTCGCCGGCCACCGGCGACCTGCTCGGCTCGGCGTTGTACGTGGTGAACGGCCGGTTCGACGTGGAGTCCACGCCCAGCACCGACTACGACATCGTTCGGCTGCCGGCCTGACCCATGCGGTCGGCGGCGACCCGTTGTGGTCGTCGCCGGCCCGACGGCCGGCTCAGAAGGCGGGCGGCGTCGAATCGAGGCAGATTTCGGCGCGCACCGTGCCGCCGTCCTCGCGCAGTTTCGCGCCACACTTCTGCAACACGGTGACCGCGCCGATGTTGTCCGGGGTCGTCTCGGCGACCACGGCCCGCATGCCCGCCCGAGCGGCGGCGTTCAGCAGCTCCCGTAGGGCAGCCGCGCCGATTCCCTGCCCGCGGGCGGACCGGCCGAGCCACATCCCGGTCTCCACCGTGCGCGGCTCGTCACAGCGCGTCATCCGGACCATGCCCATCACTTCGCCACCGACGAGGATGGCGTACATCTGCGAACCGGTCGGGCCGTCCAGCCCGCCGAAGCTCGCCCGGTGGAACTCGCGGAACGCCTCGCGACGGGCGAGCGACCAGCCCGCGGGTGCCTCGACCGGGGGCATCACGTCACCCGGCTCCGCCTCCGCAGCCGCTACGGAGAGCAACGGCTCCAGGTTGCTCTCGTCCACCGGCTCCAGCCGGACCGCACCCGCCACGTGCCGCAGTCTGCCGCCCTCATCGGCCGAAGTCCACCCCATTGGCCATCCACTGGCGGTCCGGACAGCGGTACCGGCCGGTCGGGCGGTCCCGGTGTTCCACATCACGCTCTGTTGTCACCCGACCGGGTGTCACACGCCCAAAACGCCTACCCGAACTCGCAGAACACCGCCGAGGCGTCGTCGCTGGACTTGTGTCGGCGCAGCCGGTCGGGGTGGTCGCGCTCGGCGTTGCGCACCCGGTCGATCAACGCCCCCGGACCGTCGGCGCTCAACAGGTCGAGCAGACCGGCCCAGTCGGTCAGCGCGAACTGCTCCACCGCACTGGACGCGCCGTCACTGAGCAGCGCCGCCCGCCGTAGCGCCCCGGGACCGCGCCGGGGCGCGGTCCCGGTGACAGCGTGGAAGGCAGCGTCCGGGTCGGAGGCCGCCACCCAGTAGCCGTGGGTGCGGTTCATCCGCTCCCGCTGCACGCTCACGGCGTGCCGGAACCGGGTGACCGGGTCCGCCGCACCGCCCGGCACCACGGCCACTGTCTCCCGCAGCTCCGCCATCGCCGCGTCCAACCTGTCGTCGGTGACCACGCTGACCTGCCCACCGACGTCGAGGACCAGCGGGCTGTCGCAGAGCACCAGGTAGTCCACCTGGTCGCCACAGTCCCGCAGGAGGCAGACCGTGCTGGACGGGGTGCCCGGGTGGTCGAGGTCGCACTGCCCGCCGTGGTCGGCGCGTACGGCGAGGATGGCCGCCGCCAGGTTGCTCGTCAGCCGGGCCGCCGGGCGCACCGCCTCGGCGACGCCGATCCGGGCCGCCAGGTGCCGGACGTACCACTCGGGCCCGTGCACGCAGCCGGTCTCGAAGCCGTCCGGCACCGTCGCGCCGTCCAGGACACCGACCAGCGGGCCGAACCGGAAGACCAGGTCCTCGTTGACCGGGCGGCCCGGGGCCGGCGCGGACGCGGAACGTACCCGCATCACCGGCGCCGGCCCCGGCACACCGGTCGGGTCAACGCTGTCGAAGGTCGTCGACGGCCGCATGCGTCTCCCCCTGCTGTCCCGTGCCGCTCTGGATCGTTGCCGTCATACCCCGCTCCCTTCCTGGGCCCGAGGTCGCGTGCGACCCCGGAACTCCTCCCGCGTACCCGCCGGGCCACCCGCCATGCGACCGCAACAGGCCCGCCCCGGCCCGCCGACCACCTCCGCGATCTTGCACTTTCTGTCCCGACAAAAACCCCCAAAGGCCACTAACCATCGACAGGAAGTGCAAGATCGCCGGGGCAGGGGGTGAGGGGTGAGGTGGGGTGGGGTGGGGGGTTAGCGGCGGCGGTTGCGGGCTCGGGAGGAGCGCAGGCGGCGCAGGCGGCTGATCAGCACCGGGTCGGCAGCGAGGGCTGCCGGATTGTCGAGCAGGCCGTTGAGCAGCTGGTAGTACCGGGTCGACGAGATTCCGAAGGTGTCCCGGACGGCCTGCTCCTTGGCACCGGCGTGCCGCCACCACTGCTGCTCGAAGGCGAGGATGGCCCGCTCCCGCTCGGTCAGCCCCGCCGCCGGATCAGCGGGCTGCGCCGCGTCGGCGGCGGGGGGCGCATCGGTGGCGGGGGGCGCATCGGCGGCGGGGGGCGCATCGGCGGCGGGGGGCGCATCGGCGGTCTCGATGGACGGCGCCGGTCGGGGGTTCGGGACTGTCGGCCCGGCAGCACCCGCAGGCTCACCCGGACGAGCGTCAGTGGACGGCTCGGGGGCGGCCGGGGAGGTGTCGGCGGACATGTCGTTCAGCCTAGTCAGCGGCGACCAGGGACGCAGCAGGCGGCGCGGCCGGTCCGTACCGCCGGGAACCCCGACGGCCGGGCCGGCCCGCGCACGATGGCCGCCTCGCCGACCCGGACCAGACGAGGCTTGTCGCTGTCCGGATGCGAG
>NZ_JBEYSL010000036.1:0-24394 GCF_040642735.1 Micromonospora sp. NPDC047753
GTCACCGCGCGGGACGGCTCGGCGCTGCTACTGCCGATCACCATGTCGGGTGACCCGGAGACGGCATCGGAGCGGGTGCCGAAGAAGTTGTCCTCCGGACCCACCGACGGCACCCGCAGCACCTCCCGCCAGATCCCGGTCAGGATCCCCTCCACCGGTCCACGTCGGGTCTCGGCGGTGGCGGTGGCAGCGGCGGTGGCCGGAGCCGCGGTGGGGGTCGACGGCGTCAACGCGGCCCGGTCGACCTTCCCGTTGGGCAGCCGGGGCAGGCGGTCGACGAGCGCCACCGTCGGCACCATGTAGTCCGGCAGCCGCTCTCGCAGCGCCGCACGTAGGTCGTCGGTGGAGAGCGCGGCACCCGGCCGCAGCGCCACGTGGGCCACCAGCCGCCGGTCGTCCGCACCGTCGTCGTCGCACAGCACCACGCACTCGCCCACGCCGTCCAGGGCGGACAGCGCCGAGGCGACCTCGTCCGGCTCGACCCGGTGCCCCCGGATCTTGACCTGGTCGCCGATCCGGCCCAGGAACTCCACGGTGCCGTCCGGCAGCAGCCGCCCCCGGTCACCGGTGCGGTAGAGCCGGTCGCCCGGCGTGCCCAGCGGGTCGGGCACGAACCGCTCGGCGGTCAACGCGGCGTCCCCCAGGTAGCCGCGGGCCAGGCCCGCACCCCCGACGACGATTTCGCCGGGCAGGCCGGTCGGCACCGGCCGCAGCCTCTCGTCGAGTACGTACAGCCGCGCGCCCGGGATCGGCCGACCGAGCGGCACCACCGCCTGGCGGCCCGCCCGGTCGATGCGGACCTCCGACACGGCGACGATGCCCGTCGTCTCGGTCTGGCCGTACATGTTGACCAGTCGGGGTGCCGTCCCCGGCGCGTTGCGGATGGCCTCGGGAAGCTCGTAGCGCAGCGGCTCGCTGGCGGTGAGCACCACCCGTGGCCGCCACCCGCCGGGCGAGGTGAGCGCCGGCAGCAGGACCCGCAGGTACGACGGCACCAGGTCCAGCACCTGCACGCCGTGCGCGGTGACGAAGGTGAGCAGCGCCAACGGGTCGGCCAGGTGCGCGCGCCCGGCGACGACCACGTGGCCGCCCAGCGCCAGCGGAACGGCGAACTGCCGCACCGACGACGAGAACGCGAACGACGCGGTGTGCAGGAACACCGGCTCATCGGGCAGGGCCAGCGCGGCCGGCAGCCCGTCCAGGTACGCGGAAAGCCCGCCGTGGGTCACCACCACACCCTTGGGGAGCCCCTTGGTGCCGGAGGTGTAGACCACGTAGGCCGGGTGCTCCGGTCGCAGCGCCGGTGTCGGCCGGGGGCCCACCGGGGCCGGCAGGTCCTCGATCGTCACCACCTCGCCCGCGCCCTGGGGCGTACGACCCGCCAGGTCGCGGCTGGTGAGCGTCATCGCCGGCCGGGCGTCCGCCACGATCGCGGCCAACCGCTGCGCGGGGTACGCGGGGTCCAGCGGCACGTACGCGGCGCCCGTCTCCAGGACCGCCAACGCCGCCACCACGACGTCGACGCCCCGGTCGAGGTGCAGGGCGATAGTCGTTTCCGGGCCCGCGCCGTGTTCGGCGAGCACCCGGGCCAGGTCACCGCTGCGGCGGTGCAGGTCGCCGTAGGAGAGGGTCGTCTCGCCGCTGGTGACCGCCGGAGCGTCGGGTCGGCGTCGCGCCTGCTCGGCCACCCGGGCGGTGAGCGTGCGGTGCACTGCGCCAACCGGCAGCGCCGGACCGTGCGCGAGCGCGTCGAGACGCTCCCGTTCGCCCGGCAGGAGGGGATCCACGTCGAAGACGCGCTGGTCGGGGTCATCGACCAACCGGTCCATCAGCACTCCGAGGCGGCTCATCATCGCCTCGACGGTGCCCTCGTCGAACAGGTCGGTGCTGTATTCGGCGTGCCCCTCGATGCCGTCCTCGGTCTCCCACAGGTCGATCAGCAGGTCGAAGCGGGCGGTGCACTGCTCGTTGTCGATCGACGTGAGGGTGAGGCCGGGGCCCGGGTCGGGCAGGCCGCCCGGGGCGTTCTGCAACGCGAAGCGCACCTGGAACAGCGGTGAGTGGCTGAGGCTGCGGGTGGGCGCCACCGCGTCGACGACCATCTCGAAGGGGACGTCCTGGTGGGCGAACGCACCGTGCGCCGTGCTGCGGACCCGCCGCAGCACCTCGCGGAAGGTGGGGTCCCCGGAGAGGTCGACCCGCAGTGCCAGGGTGTTGGCGAAGAACCCGACGAGCTTCTCCAACTCGGTGCTGGTGCGGTTGGCCACGGGCGTGCCGACGGTGATGTCCCGTTGGCCACTGAGCTGGGCCATGAGCACGTCGAAGCCGGCCAGCAACGCCGTGAACAGGGAGACCTTCTCCCGCCGGGCCAGGTCGGCCACCGCCCGGGACCGCTCGGCCGACCAGCTGACGTCGTGGCGCGCTCCGCGGAAGGTCTGCACCGCCGGTCGCGGCCGGTCGGTCGGCAGGTCCAGCGTGGGTACGCCGTCGAGCTGCCGCTTCCACCAGTCGAGCTGGTCGTCCAGCTCGGCACCGGTCAGCCAGGACCGCTGCCAGAACGTGTAGTCCACATAGGTGTGTGTCAGCTCGGGCAACGAGGACGGCTGCCCCTGGGCGATCTCCCGGTAGAGCGTCACCAGGTCGTCCAACACGATGTTCAGGGACCAGCCGTCGGAGACGGTGTGGTGCAGCGTCAACAGCAGCACGTGCGAGTCGGGGCGTACCCGCACCAGGGTGCCGCGCAGCAGCGGCCCGGCGGCCAGGTCGAACGGAGTGCGCCCCTCGGCGTCGAAGAGGGCGGCCAGCCGACCCTCCGGGTCGGCGTCGCCCCGCACGTCCACCTCGGCGTACGCCACGGCGTCGACCGGCAGGAACTCCTGCACCGGTTCGCCGTCCACGGACGGGAACCGGGTGCGCAGCCCCTCGTGCCGGGTCCACAGCGCGCCGAAGGCCACCCGCAGCGCGTCGACGCGCAGGTCACCGTCGAAGCGCAGCGCGAGGGGCACGTTGTAGAACGCGCTGTCCTCGGCGAGCCGGTTGAGGAAGTACAGGCGGCCCTGCGCGTGCGACAACGGCACCGGGCCGGTCCTCGGGACGGCGACGAGACCGGGCCGGGGGGCCCGCCCGCCGAGCGCCTCGATCCGGGTCCCCAGGTCGGCCAACGAGGTGGACTCCAGGAACACCGCCAGCGGCAGCTCGATGTCGAGCTTCTTACGCAGCCGGGCCATGGCCCGGACCGCGAGCAGGGAGTGCCCGCCCAGGTCGAGGAAGTTCGCGTCCCGCCCGATCGACTCGACCGGCCGCCCCAGCACGTCGGCCCAGACCTCGGCGATGGCCTCCTCCAGCCGGCTCTGCGGAGCGGCCAGAATGGGCGCCGGCTCGGCCGCCGTGGGCGCGGGCAGCGCCGCCCGGTCCACCTTGCCGTTGGCGGCCAACGGCAGCGCGTCGAGCGTGACGACGACCTCCGGCACCATGTAGTCCGGCAGTTCCGCGCGCAGCGCGTCACGCGGGTCGTGGGCCGCGGAATCCCCGGCCGCTGTGACGTACGCGACCAACCGCTCCTCACCAGGCCGGTCGGTACGCAGCAGGACCACCGCCTCGCGGACCTGCGGCAGCCGGGTCAGGGTGGCCTCGATCTCCGCCAACTCGACCCGGTACCCCCGGATCTTCACCTGGGTGTCGACCCGGCCCAGGCAGTCGAGCTCGCCGTCGGGTCGCACCCGGACGAGGTCACCGGTGCGGTACATGCGCTCCCCCGGCGTCGGGGCGAACGGGTCGGGCAGGAAGCGCCCGGCGGTCAGGTCCGGCCGACCGTGGTAGCCACGGGCCACACCAGCACCGGCCACGTACAGCTCGCCGACCGTGCCGGGCGGCACCGGCAGCAGGTTGCCGTCCAGCACGTAGAGCCGCGTGTTGGCGATCGGACGACCGATCGCCACCACACCGGACAGGTCGGTGCCGTCGTGCACCTCGTGCACGCAGCAGCCGACGACGGTCTCGGTGGGCCCGTACTCGTTGACGATCCGCAGGCCCGGAGCCCGGCGCCGCCAGGCGGCGGCGGTGGTGCCGTGCAGCGACTCGCCACCGACGATCAGATAGCCGTTCGCAGCGATGGTCCGGCTCGGAACGGCCCGGTCCAGCGCCTCCAGGTGGGCCGGGGTGAGCTTGACCAGCCCGAGGTCCAGGTCGCTGCCGAGCAGCTCGGTGAGGGTCTCCAGCTCGGTGCCGTCGGCGACGAGCACCACCGGGCGCCCGGCCAGCAGCGGACAGAACAGCGTCGTCACCGACAGGTCGAATCGCAACGGCGAGACCAGGGGCGCGCCCCCGCCCTCGGCCACCCGGTACGCCCGCAGGCTCCACGCCAGGTAGTTGGTCAGGCCGCGGTGGGTGACCACCACACCCTTGGGTCGCCCCGTCGAGCCCGAGGTGTAGATCACGTAGCAGGCGCTGTCCGGGTGCGGACGCGGCAGCGGCGGCAGGTCGGTGGTGGCGTCCTCCTCGTCGTCGGGCAGCAGCACCGACACGCCGGTGTCCGGTAGGTCCGCGAGCCGGCCCGCGCTGGTGACGACCACCCGCACCTCGGCGTCGGTGAGCATGAACCGCACCCGCTCGGCGGGCTCGCCAACGTCCAGTGGCACGTACGCGCCCCCGGCCTTGAGGGTGGCCAGCACGGCCGTGACGAGGTCGACACCCCGGTCCAGGAAGAGGCCGACGCGGGTCTCCGGGCCCACCCCGTGCCGGCGCAGCCGCGCGGCGAGGGCGTCGGCCCGGCGGTCCAACTCTCCGAAGGTGACAGTCAGGTCGCCGACCAGGAGCGCGGGCGCGTCAGGGGTACGGGCGGCCTGCCGAGCGAACAGCTCGTGCGCGCGCACGTCGCCGAGAAGCGGGTCCTCGGTGCGGTTGCCGTCCACGACCGCCGCCCGGGTCTCCTCAGCGGACAGGAGGCGGGCCAACCCGACCGGGGCGTCCGGCGCGGCGGTCAGACCGACCAGCAGAACGCCGAGGTGAGCGGCCATCCGCGCCACCGTGGGCTCGTCGAGGATGTCGGTCGCGTACTCGGCCAGCCCCCGCAGCCGGCCGTCGGCGTCCGGCCACACCTCGACCGTCAGGTCGTGCTTGCTGATCGGCAGGTGGTGTTCGACGGCCGTGACCCGCAACCCCGCCGCCTCGACCTCCAACGCCTGGTCCTCGACGAGGGCGAACATCACCTGCGCGAGGGGCGTGTGGCCGAGGTCGCGCTCCGGGTCGACCGCCTCCACCACCGTGTCGAAGGGCACCTCGCCGTGCGCCATGCCCTGCTGCACGAGATCGCGGACCCGTCCCACCAGGGCCCGGAAGGTGGGCGCGCCGGAGGTGTCGACCCGCACGACGACCGAGTTGACGAAAGACCCGACCATCGTCTCCAGCTCGACCCGGGGGCGGTTCGCCACCGGGGTCACCACCGAGACCTCGTCCTGGGCCGCGTACCGCGACATCAGCGCGGCGAACCCGGCGAGCAGCACCATGAACGGGGTGGCCCGCTCCTCCTGGGCCAGGCTGGTCACCGCCGGCCACAGGCCGTCGGGCAGGGCGAAGCGGTGCCGCTCGCCCCGGAAGGACTGCACGGGCGGGCGGGGACGGTCCAACGGCAGGTCGATGACGGGTACCGCGCCGGCCAGTGCGCGCTTCCAGTAGTCGAGCCCTTCGGCCAGCTCGGTGGCGCGGTCGGGACGGCTCTCCCAGGCGGCGTAGTCCGCGTACTGCACGGTGAGGGGCGCGAGCGTGGGAGCCCGGTCCTCTGCTCCGGCGCGGTACAGCTCCAGCAGCTCGTCGATGAGCAGGCTGACCGACCAACCGTCGCAGATGCTGTGGTGCAGGGTCAGCACCAGCACGTGCGCGGTGGGCGTCTGCCGGAACAGCGCGGCGCGAGCCAGTGGCCCGTCGGAGAGCGAGAACGGACGACTCGCCTCGTCGCGTACGGCGGCCAGCACCGCCGCGTCGTCGGCGGGCAGTGGGCGCGGGGTGAGGTCCACCTCGATGTCGGGCAGGATGCGCTGCACCGGGTCGCCCTCGTTCGCCGCGAACACGGTCCGCAGCGCCTCGTGCCTGTCGACGAGGGCGCGCACCGCGTCGGTGAGCACGTCGAGCCGGAGTGCACCGGTCAGGCGTAGGGCGGTCGGCACGTTGAACATCGCCGAGCCGGGGACGAGCTGGTCCATGAACCACAGCCGGCGCTGTGCCGGGGAGACGGGCAGGTCGCCACCGCGCGGCACCCGGGCGAGCGCCTCGACCGGCCGGGGGCGCCGGCCGCCGAGACGCTTCTCGAACAGGGCCCGCTTCGAGGGCGACATCGAGTCGAGGCGTGACCGGCCGGGCGAGAGCGCCGCGCCGTGTGGCGCGGGGCGGCTGGCACTCGCGTCGGTGGTCATCGGGCCACCTCCCGAGCGGTGCTCTCCAGGTGCGTCACGAGGCTGCGCGGCCGCATGTCAGTCCACTCGGTGGTGACGTGGTCCAGGCAGGACGCACGGTCGGCGGGTCCGTGGGCCACCGTCCACCCGGCCGGCAGGCTGAGCGACTCGGGCCACAGCGAGTGCTGCCCCTCGTCGTTCACCACCACGAAGAAGCGTCCGTCGGGGTTGTCGAGAATGTTCACGTCTTCCTCACTCTGCGCCTGGTCCCAGGACCCGACGAGGAAGCGCTGAACCGGCACGGCGGCCAGGCAGGGACCATGGCGGTCAGACCTGCCGGCGTCGCAGTCGGGACGCGCGTCCCCAGATCGGGCGTCGTCAACTGTCGTTTGCGGAGACTTTTGCTATGCGTCACTCAGAGGACGTGCGGGGTTTCACCGCCGCGTGTCTCGCTATCGGATTCCACCACGGCCACGGCCGGCCACCTGCACGTTAATCGGCTATCCGACCCGAGGCCGAGCGCCCTTTGCGGACGCAAACAAGTCGATGTCAAGCAGATTCTGGCAAGCCACGCTGAACCCACGTCGCGCTCCCCCCCGAAGTTGCGACCCAACAGCGTTCATGAATGTAAACGCAAGCGAGGCACAGAAAACCACCAGACACGGAGCGTGTCAAGACCCTTGCCTGCCGCTGAAGTCGACCATGCCAACCGGGACGTATTTATGACAAATGCTTCGCAGGTGGTTGGTCGACCGAGCACGCCGGCGGGGCCGCCGGCGCTCCGGCGAGCGGGCCTGCGGGCGGTCGGGCGTGACGACCGGAATCGGCCAGAAATGCGTTGCCAGCAACGCGTCTGTGCAGTACAGGGGTATTCTCGGCGGACTCGCTGCGCCGTGCGGACCGATCAACGACGATGGCCCCGCCCACAGTGGACGGGACGCGTCGGAATGATCACCTGGCCGGACGGGGAGAGTCATTCATCGCGGAACTCGTGGTCACAATCCGACACGGAGACGAGTTTCACACGACAGGCGGAAAGAGCGACCGATCATCCATTGCCTGAGCACCCGAATGGTTGGACAACAGTCAATGTAATGGTTGTTAACGTGCGCAATGCGAGGCGCGACAGAGAGCGCAACCGTCACCGGATCACTACCCCCGCGAAGCAGTCGACCATCCGGGCCGACAAGCCGACGCGCGAGCCGCCGGACGATTCCGTTCGATTGCCGGATCCGATCAGGCCCAGACGACGCGTCGAGCGCCGGATCCCTTTGTCGCACAGGCCCGCCACCACGCGTGCGTGGCGCGAAGGCAGGCACCCGGCCCACCCGAAGGCACCGCCGACGCCGGGCACCCAGCCGGCCGTCGCCACCCGAATCCGGGCGGACGGTTGCGCGCACCCATCGACGAAGATCAGTGTGCGTACGCGCCGAATCAGGCCCGGCGCGGCGCCGCCCCGCCTTTAACCGAGCGCCGGGATGCCGCGCGCCGGCACCGGCGACCGCCGGCACCGGACGCTTGTGCAGCGGCGTTCGGAAACCCCTCGGTCAGCCCTGCAATAGTTGCCGAGCCATCACGATCCGCTGCACCTGGTTGGTGCCCTCGTAGATCTGGGTGAACAACGAGCCGACAGCCTCTGAGCTGGGAAGACTCGCCCATCTGACGCCCGCCCCAGGTTTTCCCCAGACCCCGAGCACGACTCGTCCACCAGGATCAGCTCCCTACGAGTCAGTTCGTGTCGGAGCAACGACTAGCACCATCCAGCACCAAGTAGTACTGACTCGCACTCCACGCAAGACTGTTCGGTGTCCGCGGGCTGCCTGGAGGAGCTTCAGCCGCCACTCAGGGTCACACTCAATCGGGCCGGATGCTTGCAGAATTTCAGCGGGCCGCGCCCCCTCCCGGCGGAGCCCGCGCGGCGCGTGCCGACGAAATTCCACCCAGAACACCAGAACCGCGACCGCAACCGCAACCGCATGATGGCGCAGAAGAGACCCACCTTGATCTAAGCCTTGCCCCTGACAGCTCATCCGTGGAGGCGACGCGCGCATGATCTATTCCTGACGGCAGCCGACACCTCGGATCCTCGATGACCAGTGAGTGGTCAATCCCGAGTCATACCATCCAGCAAGGGCGTGTCTGCACAATTAACATCAAACCAGACAGGGCACAACTTCCCGGTCTGCTGGCTCCTGGACCGTGACGCCTCGATCGTCATCTGCCACTTGAGGAAGGGTCTTGATCAGCCTGCTGCTGACCTTCCACACGGTCGTCACCCAAGCCTCTGCAGTAGCGGCGCAGGCCGCAGGGAGGGGTCACTTGGGCAACACCAGACAATCAGTGGAGCACCATAGCTGTGGTCGCTCCCTGCTGCACGGTAACCTCCCTCCATGCCCGGCGAAGCGATGCACAAAAAAGGTGCTGACGGGGCGCAGCGCGCCAAGCGCTGGCTCGACGCGACCACCCGTACTCGTGCGTCGTGGACGAACGAAGATGAAGTAGCCGGCGGCCGACTCGAATTTAATTGGCCGCATGCTGGCCAAGAGCCTTACTCTTTCGATGTAGGAGGGTTTCTTTACGGACAGCCTTTTGACAACCATTCATTCATGGCGGAGGTTAAAAATTACTCCGGCGACAACCTCGGCAACGACTATGATGACTTTCTTGCAAAATGTTACCTCACCTGGCGGGACAATACCCGTTGGGCGAACCAGTTCATGTTTCTAACGTGGCATCCGTTTCGCATAAAGACCTGGACTCAACTGCGCGACCCGGACGCGATCATCAAGGGATGTGTTGCTAATCGTCGGCGCCTGTTTGGCGTTGACGACGAGGTCGAAGCGCGAGCACACGTCGATAACTCTCTAATAGATGAACTTAAGAATCGCCTCTGGCTAGTCGTGCTTTCCGAGAAACAGGAACAACTTCTAATATCTGACCAGGATCGAGCCCTGATCGTGTCCTCCCGTATCGAGAAGGGACTGATGTGAGCCAGTTCGGTGACGCCATAGCCGCCCTGGTGGGCCAAAGTCCCTCGGAACGGATCGGCGCTATCAAGGCGGCAGTTGCGGATAATCTACGCGCCGCCGACAGCCGAATGAGGGTCGACACCACTGACCACTTCAACCATTCGTTCGTGCCGGATCTCATTCTATCTTGGCCGGGTCAGACCGAGAAACGCCGCGTTTTCCTACGAACTTCGTATCGCATTGGAGACCTCCTTCGTGACGTCGACCTTCTCGCTGGCGATAAGCCTATCCTTATGCCGCTAGTTCCAATGCTCGACCAGGAAGACGCCGATGCCTCTGCGCTACATGAACGTACTCGAGAAAGCCGGACCCTTGTCGCCGATCCCTACGGATTAGAGGCTTTCACGAAAGGACGCGATGCCGCGCCAGTCGTAGGGCTGCTCACTCACGCGATACTTCAAGGCGGGCGTGGGGTCATTACGACCCGCCGGGCCCGCGAGATTAGCGGTCAAGTTGCGGCCGGCTTCTCCGGGGCACGTAATGCCGCCTATGAAGCCACCAGCACAGCTTTGGCCGTGAGTGAAAGCAATCTTGACCCGCACCGCGCATCCCAGCTGAACCGCCTACTTCACGCACTGTGGATTGGCTCGGGCGCCCCGCCGAGTGAATTTCCCGGGGGCAACGGCGCGACGGCCAGCTTGGACGAAGAAGCATTGCGCTTTGTTCTTGAACTGCCTGACCTTGAGGACGACGCCTTCTGGCGTCGCCTTGGTCTAAGTCTTACTACTTCAAGGCTTTGCCAGCTAATCGACTTTCCGGCCAACGCGAATCTTCAGCGACTGTTGAAATACAGCGCCCATCGCCTAACCGCCAAGGCCTGTCGCCTGATCACGACTTCGGAGCATCCGCCGAGTGCCGCGCCACGCTGGTCAATCACGTCGAGCACTCTCACGTTGCATTTGCCTCGCTATCGCATACATTTCGCGCCACGGTCGGTGATGGAACTACCCGAGAACACTTCGATTCACCAGACGGTATCAGCTGCAGAACTCAAGAGGCGAGCAGACACCGCGGGGGTCGACGTTGCCGAGGTACGTCTATCGAACGGCGATGCCACCGTGACTTATGCCTCGATTGAGCGGCCCGACGTAGCCCAAGACGACTTCTTGGATGCCATCGCTGCTCTCCTCAGCAACGGCTTCGTTGCTAGCGTCAAAGTACAGATCGGTAATGGATCGCGAAGCGTGCGATGCTCTTTCGACACCCGCACCGGCGCCGGAAACGGCAATGCACGGTTCCTCCTAGCCGAGCTCGCCACTATCGCTGCCCCACTACTTAGTCCGACGCGCGATGACGACTTAATGAATATGCGATCCGCTACTTCTTCAGGCTCCGCAGAGACCGACCTGACATGAATTTGTTAACAGAAAGCGAAAGCTTAGCGATAACTATACTGCTAACCTCTAGTTAGTTCGAGGAGTTGCAGGGAGGCTGCGGCAGCTATGTACAGCATTGAGTCGAGTAGCACCGCGGAGCTACTGCAATACTTGCACGAGTCGCTTCACACCAAGTTTACAGAGTTGTACCAATCGAGGCGGCAGTTCAGCCACACTTCACCAGTTTTCGCACTGGAACACGACCTAGCTGGAGACGAGCTAGACCTCCTAACGTCCACCGTCCGTCTCGAGGTACGGAAGGGCCTCGGTGTCTCTCAACGCCAGTGGTGGCTGCCGTTCGTCGTTTATGCTGCCGAATCCGGATACCGCTACGTCGGCGATGAGTACTGGCCAAGTTTCGAACGGTCCACCCCCGGATGGCGCGGTGACCAGCGCCCATGGCTGAAAACCTGCTTTCAGAAGTTCGGAACCGAGTACGGCGGCGCTGTGCCAACCGGGGCCTTCGCGTCCAGCTTCACGATCATCGCTTGGCCTATCACCCACGCGGTCTTGCCGACCTACTTGCAGCGCCAACTCGCCCAGTTGTTGTTTGAATTCAGGGATGCACTTACATCCGATCTGCTGGATGACCCGGCCAACCTCGGCGCACGGTTGGCTCGTCGGGCCTCAAACTACACGGAGAGGTTCAGGATCTTCTGCGAGAACAGAACCCTCGTCGGCCAAGTCGCCGCTGCGCTGCTGTCAGGCGATGAGGAGCAGACGCCCTACCTTTTGCCATCGACATTGAAGCGGATTGTCGATAGCTTGTCCGGAGAACGGCAAGCCCGTCATTGGCTTAAGTCGGCTCAGAGAAGTGCGAGCTGCGTGCGCGGCTTCCAGCGACGGAGGGCCGACACGACCGGGCAGACCAGAACCAAAGTCGTGTCGCGCGCGACTGATCCGCTCCTGCTTCTGCGGCACGAGACTGCCTGGACCGCCTATGCGGAGTTGCCCGACCTGACCTCTCTTGGCGCTGGCCTGCCGGCTGTGTACGAGCAACTTCGGTATTCGCGGGCCACCGTAAACGGAGCGGCCCGGGCTGTACCGCCGAGCGCCCTGCTCTACAGCGGTCAGGACGTCAGGCTCGCCAGGTGGCCGCAGCCTGAACGGCCATTCCTTCAGCTGGAACGGGGCGACGAGAAGACAAACCTGTTGCTGGCTGATCAGTGCGTCATCACCAGCGGACCGTACTGGCTATTTCGCCGCGAAAGCGACGGCTTTGCGCATGAGGTCAAGGGCAAGTTCGTACGTCCGGGTTACCGGTATGTTCTGGTCATGCTTAAGGCCGCAACGCCGCCGGTCGTCCCGTGGTGTGCACAGGTCGCAATCGACGTGCAGGGGGTCAATGCGTACGAGCTATCGATTCCCGAGCAAATCAATGAATCTGACGCGGCTGCGCTAAGTGCCAGCAACATCACCGTCGCGTCACACGTCGAAATCCGCCCGGTAGGGGTCGTTGCGAGCGCTTGGACTGGTGACGGCGAGGTCGAGTGGCTCGCGGGCGAGCCGGCCATGATCGGTGTCAGGTCTGATCTACTTCCACAGCGTTGCCGGGTGAGCGTCGACGGCGTCACTTACTTCCTCGACTGGGCGCTCGGTGAATTGGAACTACTGTTTTCTCTAGATAGCCTTAGTGTTGGCACTCACGATCTCAACGTCGTACTGCTTGGCGAGGGCGGCAGGAACCTCGCCGCAGGCTCGCTCGAAGTTACGATCCGTGATCCGCAGGTTCGTGCCGAAGTTGCTTCAGCGGGTGAGGGTATCCGCATGCTAACCGCTCCCGCCCGCCCAACGTTAAGTGAACTCTGGGACGAGCGCGCAACTGTCACGATCGGCGGGCCGTCGGGGACCAATGCAGAATTGCTGATAACGCTTCGCGGCGGTGACGATAGAGCCGTGGCCGAACTAAAACGGTCGATTCGCCTACCTGTCGATGAGGCCTCGTGGAAGGCGACGGCGAAGGCGATCCGAACTGACCGACGCTTCAGCAATGCATACGACCAGTCCGAGTCATGCGTTGTCACGGTGCGGCGAGACGGAATCGGGTTTGCGACGTTAACCAGCGAACGCGGTTTCCAGGCACTTCGCTGGCGCTTCGCGCGGTCGCACGATGGCCAGGTCGTTGCGAGCCTAATCGACCGCACCGACGGGGGAAGGACCACGATCGAGGTCTTCGACATCGAGGCGCCGCTCGTCCCTGTGCCCAAGGCGCCTGCTGAGCCTTTCGGCGTGCCCGCCCGAGGCGGCCTCGCGATCGCAAAGTCGGGTGATGTGACGGCCGCTGTCGTCCTGCCGACGAATCCCAACGCGGTCCTTCGGCTACCTCCTGCGCAACCGGCAATTCCGTCTCCTACACGGTCAGCGAATGCGATCCTTCACCTCGCCCGAGCACACCAACGGTGGCTAAATGCTGATCTCCCGGCGGATATCTTCGCGGCGTACGAGCAGCAGATCGTCGGTGACGCGATCGCCCGATCGATCGGCGCAGCTATCGGCGGCGTCTACTGGGCTCGGCTAGAAAAGCGAATCGCCACGGCAAGCGAACCTGCCGACCACCTCCAAGCCATGCAGGACGCCGTCGGCGTCAGCGGCCCGCAAAAGGCGATCGCCTCTACCATTTCCCTAAGCCTTTACAAATGGCTGACACCCAATAGTTTACTGTCCGGCTTCGAACAGGTAATCATGCCACATCTCGACGGCTACGGCATCAGCGGACGACCAACAACGCCCCGTCTTCTTCTCATGCTCGCAGGTCACCCCGGTTACGTAACGGAGTGGGAGACATCGGAGGCTGAGTTTATTCTCGATTGCGTGCTCCAGTCGCCGATACTCTACCGAGCGGCACGCTTCGCGGTACTCGGAACTCGCGCACTTAGCGACGCCGCTGGTGCGCAGTGGGAGTATTAGTGGAACTCACCAGATTGTCGCCTGATGAAGCGTCCCGCATCGCTATCGCGGCGCTAGGAATGGACGCAGATAGCATCGATCTTGGGTCGCGCGAGGGAGTAGCGGCATCGCTGCGCCGAGCCGCGTCTTTCATGTGTCCAACGAGTCCCAGACGACTGGTCGATGCCGTACTTGACGCGATCCGCCCAGTGAGCGCCCGCGAGCTCGGCCGCGACGATGTCGTTGAGGTTCTTGAGTTATTGGTCGCATCCGGTGATCTGCTTGAGCTACGGCGGGAAATTGGCAGATCGACGCGGCTGCTCTACCTAGCGCCTCCGTCGTATATCGAGCGCGTACCCGGCACTTATCTGCTTATGGGCATCCGGCCGTTCGGTGCCCCGCTTATCGAGGACGAACTCGAGCCCAACATCGACTACGAGAGCCACACACGTGTCTTGAAACTCGATCCTTCGAGTGCTAGATCGAGACTCGCGACGCTCGGACTTCAGGACCTTCCGAAAGACCGCTGGGTGGCTAGTCCGGCATCGGAACCGCCAGCGGAATTGATCGGCCGGTACCGCGCACGCCTCGACGCCGCAGGCGAGGCCGGCCAGCTCGATGGCCTTTTGATACTTGATCCGTCGACGTCCGTTCGCTACTACCGAGGTCGCTGGCGGTCGCCAGAGCCCCTTGACGCACGCGATTTCATCGCCCGCCGGCCACAGGCCTATGGAGCCGACCTTTGGTGCCTGCTTCGCCTCCAGGCGGGTGTCGCTCAGCGCCTCATCGAACTGCCAGTTGACGATCCTCTCGCTTCCGGACGCGACGAAGCGTGGCGGTACCAAGCCGCCGCCGATGCATTACGCGGCGCCCCACAGCTATTCCGAATTCGGCGAGGTGCGACCCCTGGCACCATTTTCGACTTCTTCTCACCGTTGCCCGGATTCACCGAGCGCTACATGCAGTTGGTTGGTCTGTCACTCGGCAAGACGCCAGGAGCATTGTTCTCCTATCGAATTCCACATTCTGCCACCAGCGACGTCGCGGCATTTCTAGCAGATATGCTGTGGATGGCTCAAGAGGAGGAAACAAGTGGGGTCTGAAGCGCCCACCATTGCCGAGACGATCGCCGAGATCCAAACGGCGCTAAGGGACTACATAGAGGCGACGTATCACGTCGGTCACGCTGCAATCATCGAGCAGCGTCGTCAGTTGCTGGAAACTGAGGGCGTGCTGTTTAAGGCACCTTTCATCGAGAGCACGCCGAGGTACCAGACCAATCGGCGTTTCGCTGACTTGGATCTTGATCCTGCTGTACACGAGCTTTTCGGCATACTGACCACGAAGGCTGGCAATCTCGATCGACTGCTCCACGACCCGCCATACACCCACCAGGCTGAGGCGCTGGAGTGGACCTCACGCGACGGCATGAGCCTAGCGATTACGACCGGTACCGGCTCCGGCAAGACTGAGTCATTCCTCTTGCCGATGCTGGCTAAGTTTGCGGCCGAGGCCGCGCATAGGCCGTCGTCGTTTAGATCGCCGGCCGTCCGCGCTTTGATCCTATACCCGATGAACGCGCTGGTGAATGATCAACTCGGTCGTCTACGGCTCCTGCTCGGCGACCCGCGGGTAACGACCCAGTTCGACGCGTGGGCGGGTCGGCCGGCGCGATTCGCGCGTTACACCAGCCGCACTTTATACCCGGGCGTCCGCACGGCGAAGAAGGACCAGCAGCGCCTCAACTCAATCGAAGAGTTCTATGTGTCCCTTATCGGCCAGGCCGACGACCCGACATCACCCTGGCATCAGCAAGCAAGGGCGCTTAGGGGGAAACTCGAAGCCAGGGGCAAATGGCCGGCCAAGCCGGACCTCAAGGCCTGGTACGGCCCCAAGGGCTCCCGCTGGCAGGACACGCATGGAAACTTCCTCCGGGCGGTCACGCAGGCCGACGACCCGGAGTTGCTGACGCGCCATGAGGTGATCACCGCGCCGCCGGACGCTCTCATCACCAACTACTCGATGCTCGAGTACATGTTGATGCGGCCTCTCGAACGGCCCATCTTCGATGCCACACGCCAGTGGCTGGGCGAGAATCCGGACGAGAAGTTTCTTCTGATCGTAGACGAGGCGCACCTCTACCGTGGGGCAGCGGGGGCAGAGGTTGCTCTGCTATTGCGTCGGCTCCGCTCTCGGCTAGGAATTCCGCCAGAGCGGCTCCAGGTGATCTGTACCAGTGCTAGCTTTACGAGTCCTGAATACGCCCGCGACTTCGCGGCCCAGCTCGCCGGCAAGGACGCGAGCGACTTCCGCACCGTCACTAGCAAATGGGCCCTCCGGGCTGGTGCCAGCACTGGCACCGATACCGATGCGATAACGCTCGCGACCGTTCCGCTCGAGGACTTCTATAACGGCGAGACCGACGCAGATCGTGCCGAGGCAATCACTGATCTGCTGACGTATCGGGAAGTTCACGACCGTGATCGCGGCATCGGTGCGCTACTCGACGAAGCGCTTGCGTCGTTTGGACCGATGAGCCTCCTTGTCAACGAGACCATGCAGAAAGCGCAGCCGGTAAGCGAGCTTGGTCAGGCGATCTTCCCTGGTGTCAAGCCCTCCGTCGCCGACCAAGCTGTGACGACGCTCGTTGCCCTAGGAAGTGCCGCGAGACGAACAGCTGATGAGGCAGGCCTGCTCCCTTGCCGTATTCACGCCTTCTTCCGTGGACTCCCCGGATTGTGGGCGTGCCTCGACCCTGAGTGCGATGCCGTCAACCGAGGTACCTTACCGCCCGGGTTGGGGCCGATCGGGAAGCTTTACGCTCAGCCGCGAGCGACTTGCGACTGCGGCGCTCGGGTGTTCGAGTTCTACACATGCCGCCACTGCGGCTCAGCGTATGCCCGTGGTTACACCGACGACTTGGCGGACCCATCGTTCCTTTGGCACGAGCAGGGGGGCGCCTTCCACAGCACCGCCGGCTCCATCCCGGAGCTATTCGCACTCGATCTACTCCTCGAGGAGCCCACTGCCGGTCAGGTGCAAGTCGCCGAGATCGACCTCGTGACGGGCTGCCTTAACCCGTCGAAAGCTCCGACTCGCGGGCGAGTCGTGTTTATCCCAAAGCTACGGAGCGGCGAGACCGTGACGAGCGACGACGGAGATGACGACGGTGATGGCCAGGCTGAGGCGAACGGAGAGTTCAAACCGTGCGGCGTCTGTGGCCAACTTGCCGGTTTCGGCCGCTCGTCCGTCCAGGACCATCAGACCAAAGGCGACCAGCCTTTCCAGGCTCTCGTCGCCCGGCAGATCGAGGTGCAGCCACCGAGCGCGCCATACACAGACTTCGCACCCTTGCGCGGTCGCAAAGTACTAGCGTTCTCCGACTCGCGCCAGGTTGCAGCCCGGTTGGCACCGAATTTGCAGGCATACTCCATGCGGGACGTCATTCGTCCGTTGATCCTTCGAGGGTGGACTGACCTCGCAGCACAGCCGGGTATCGGGCCGCAGTTGAGCCTGGAACGGCTCTACCTCGCCGTCCTGGCCGGCGCCAAGGAGCTCAAAGTTCGGCTGCGACCCGAGCTCCGACAGGCCGAGTCACTCCACGTCCTCAAAGACGTCGGCAAGGCCATCGATAAGGGTGCTCTGACCGGTAACCTCCCTGCGACGTTGGAACTCCTTATGCTGACGGCAGTTCCACCCCAGGCCTTGCTACGCGCTATATACGCAACCCTTACCGATAAGTACAGGGGTCTAACATCGCTCGGGCTAGCATCACTGCGCGAGAAGGCGAGCCTAACCGGTGACTTGCTCGCAGAGCTTCCGCGTATCGACGGCATCGCGGCCACCGAGGAAGAGAAGCTTGCTCTGCTGCGCATGTGGTTAGCGCAGTGGAGCACTCCCGCCCGCGGCATCTGGTTCCCGTCAATGACCGAGGAATGGTGGCGCCAGAAGGGCGGAGTCAAACCGCACTCAGGAAGCTTCCAGGCGATCGAGCGTTGGCTTGGCACGGCCGCAGCAAAAAAGACGTTCAAGCAGATCTGGCTCCCGACTCTTCAGACCAGATTCTGCGAACGCACCGGTCAGAAGTTCCGTCTGCTTGCTGGCAACGTCGCACTCGAGACTGGTGGCCAGTGGGGATACTGCGAGCGCTGCCGGTTCACACAGCGTCCATTTCCCGGATCGGAAAAGTGCATCAATTGCGGCACTAACAAGGTCCGCACTCTCGACCCGGAGACCGACGGAGTTTTCCAGGCGCGCAAGGGATACTATCGGGCCAGCACCTCACGCGCGCTGCAGACGCCGCCCGATCCACCCATGAGCATCATCGCTGCCGAGCACACCGCCCAGCTTAACGCATCACATTCCGACGCTGTTTTTTCACGCGCCGAGGAGTACGAGTTGTTGTTCCAGGACGTGAACGTAGGCCTACCTCGACCGGGTGAGCCGGAGCGGGCCGCCATCGACGTGCTGTCATGTACGACCACAATGGAGGTCGGCATCGACATCGGCAACCTTTCCGGCGTCGCGCTGCGGAACATGCCGCCCTCACGTGCTAACTATCAGCAGCGCGCCGGCCGCGCGGGACGTCGCGGGAACGCGGTGGCAACGGTGATCGCGTTCGGGAGCGCCGACACCCACGACGATCACTACTTTCGCAATCCCGCCCTTATGATCCGCGGACAGGTCGACGACCCAGTCCTGACACTAGACAACGATGAGATTGCGCGGCGCCACGTCACTGCCTATTTACTGCAGCGCTATAACCAAGATCGACTACCCACCATCGACCCCGAGGATCAACCGCAGTTGTTCGAGGTGCTGGGCACGGTGCGCGGGTTTGCCGGGACAACCTCGCCGCTCAACCGCACTGATTTCGAGGATTGGTTGAAGCAGCATGAAGCGGTCCTCCGCCGCGACGTCGACTCTTGGCTACCGTCCGAACTGACGCCGACTGACCGCGAAGCTGTCCTCGATGGCTTGGTCACCAGAACACTGAAAGATATCGACGCAGCCCTCGGCCTTGAGGCCGATGGCAGTCTAGCGCGGGCCGAAGCCGGCGACGCAGCCCCGGGGGAGCAGGAGGCCGAAGATGGTGGCCCTGCCGAAGACGAGGCGGAAATGCCGACCGAACAGCGCAGCCAGAGAAATCTGCTCGATCGGCTCCTCTACAAAGGGGTCCTGCCGCGGTATGCCTTTCCCACGGACGTGGTCTCATTCCATGTCTTCGACCGGGACAAATCAGAGCCGTTCCACACAGTGTTCCGCTACGAACCCAGCCAGGGGTTGCCGATCGCGCTCAGCCAATACGCCCCGGGCAAGGTTGTGTGGATCGACAACAAGGAGTGGACTTCGGGCGCAATATATGCGCCCATCCGTAAGGACCTTTTTCAGGCGTGGCGTGACCGCTGGCTCTACTTTGAGTGCCAAGTCTGCCATTACGCAAAGCACTTCCCGTATGACCAAGCGGAACGCGGTGAAGAACGTGATTGTCCGGCTTGCGGTGCTGCAGGCAAGTTTGGTAAGGCGATGAACTGGATGCGTCCCCCTGGATTTGCTCACCGTGCGAGCGAAGAGCCCGGCACGAGCCCAGACGACGCACCGGCAAACAGTTACGCAACAAGGGCCAAATTGGTCGCGGAGGGGCCAGAGGAGGAGGACGCCTGGGACCAAGTCACGGATCGCCTCGAGCAGACCTACCGTCGCGACACTCTCTTGGTCACCAATACTGGGCCGAAAAGCGAGGGCTACAGCTACTGCACCCGTTGCGGCCTAATCGAGCCCACGAAGGGCGCGACCGGCATCGTGGTTGGTACTCATCCCAAGCCATATCCGGACGAGCGCGAGCCGGACTGTCAGGGGTCGGCATCATCGCGCGGCCTGGTTCTTGGCACCGATTTTATCTCCGACGTGCTGCTGGTTCGGCTCCAGGTCAAGCAGCCGATTACTCTGCGACCAGAACTGCTGTCGACTCAAGTAGCGCTGCGAACGATTGCTGAAGCCCTGACGCTTGCGGCAACCGGTGAACTCGATGTCGATGCTACTGAGCTTCAAGCTGAATGGCGTCCTGCGCTAACTAAAGCCGGTAACGACGGCCTCGAGGCTGAAATCTATCTCTACGACACCTTGGCGGGCGGTGCTGGGTTCACCCGCCGAGTCCACGGATACGGCCGATCGATCTTCGAGAAGGCACTCGATCGTTTGGAGAAGTGCCCAGCGGACTGTGACGCGTCCTGCTATCGGTGTCTGCGGAGCTTCCGTAACCGATTCGAGCACGGCGTGCTCGACCGAAGAATTGGCGCGGCCTTGCTGAAGTACGTCCTGAACGGCACGATGCCGGCACTTGACGACGTGCGGGTAAACCAGTCGATCGACAAGCTTCTGGCCGACCTGCAGAGCCGGGATATCGGAGAAATCGAGTTTAGGAAGAACGAACCCGTCGAGATCGACGGTATTGGAACGATCAACGCGCCGATCCTGGCTCGCGCTCATGGAAACGATCGCATCTTCTACATCCAAAGCCCGTTGACCCGCGACGTTCCGCCCAACCAAGAACTGTGGGAGGCTAAAAAACTGGGCACGGTGCCGGTACACCCAGTCGATGATATGATCGTCATGCACAACCTGCCCGTCGCGAGTCAGCAGGTGCTGAAATGGCTCCTCTGAGTCTAACGCTCCAGCGACACTTGCCTGATCTGTAGCTGCGGCAGCTCATTGGCATGATCGACGCCTGCGCAACGCAGGCGGCGCATCTGCGCGTGACAATGCTCATGTGCGATGGGTTGGGTGATCGCAGTTTTGCCTGTCTCGATAATTCGGGGGCGGACGAGTCGTGCTTGTGTTGATCGATGAGGTCGTGGGTGGCGGGCGGGTCTGGATGACTTGCTGGCGCGGTTCGCGTACCGGTCTGGGCGTACGGAGCCGCGCCAGCAGGCGCTGACCTACCCTTGGTTGGGTCATCGTCACCGCTGGCGAGCAAGAACGGTTGGACCCTTGGCCGCGGCGGCCAGCGATGTGACGCTGGGTCGAATGCGGCGGCTGCTCAACCGGTCAGCGTGGGACCCGGACGCGGGCCGCGATGACCTGGTCGCCTACGTGGGCGAGCGCCTCGGTGACAACGGCGGGGTGTTGCTTGTCCTCTGCCGTCGCAACCTGGCAAGGGGTCAAAGCTTGCGCTCATCCGGCGCCCAGGACCATACACAGGTCCCCCGCGAGCGCTGCCGGAAGTTGGTCAAGACCAAGCCGACCCGCACCGCAGGGGCGAGGAGCGGAAGCGGCGCGGTAGTGGTGCGGGTTCCCTCTACCGCCTGACAGTGAGAACGTGCGCCCGGCCGGGCCTGGGTCTGGGGCCGGAATCTGGCCGCATTCATCCGTACTACCTGGGCACGTTCACTCGTACGCCGACATGCGGCCTACGTACCCGGCGCCGCCGACGGATATGGCCACTGACTGCTGATCCAACGCACCCCACCGACCTGGCCTACTACCTGTGCTCCGGCCCCCGCAGGCGCCCAGGACGAGGACCTGATCCGGGTCGCCGGGACCCGGTGGGCGATCGAGGAGTGCTTCCACCCACCACCAAAACCGGGTCGGCCTGAACCATTACCAGGTGCGGCGGTACGACGCCTCGCACCACCGACAATACTGATTCGGTCCGCCCACGCCTACCTCGCTCGTCGAGCGCTAGGCTTGGCGCGCGATCCCATATCCCTGAAAGGCCACAGGCAGCAACTCGTCGTCTGTGGAAAGTGGCACCCTCGCGCCGTGACGAATCGGGCGGACCAGCCGGTGCTGTTGCATTGACTCCCGGACACGATCATGCGCGGCGCGGTTCCGTCCCCAACGTTCGAACCACCACTGTGCCACCGCCTGCCCTTCATCGTCTGGCTCAGGCTCGACCAAGTACGCGGGTTCCTTGTCGATTCCAAGAGAATAGTCTCGCACATTGGCGACGAGTGGCACGCCGTACAAGATCCGCTCACGTCCGTGTTTAAGCAACTCATTGGTCGGCCATCCGAGAGCGGCAAGGCCGAGACGTACTTTGCGGAGCCGAGGGCTGACGCCTTCGCCGAATAAACTATTCACACGGACGCGCGCGCCGGTGTGTTCTGAAAGGCGGACCATTGCCTCTACAGTCTCGTCAGAAAAGTGCGACGTGCCGAACGACCGTGAGCGCCCTAGCTCATAAAACCCCATGCGCGCGTGCTCGGAGCCACCCATCACGCTGGCTGGCCAGAATAGGCGGTTGTACTGGCTCGACCCCGTCCCGTAGAGCGAGGTCGTAGTGACGAGCGATAGCCGAGCCTCACGCATGATCGGCCGTCCGGCCATCGCCGAGGCGATCTCGCTCGGTCGGCGGTACTTGGCCTTGTATGCCGCGAGTACCACGGGTGAGACAGCCAGAGCTCCGACCAGCTTGCCAGCGGCCAAGGCGTTATATGGTGCGACCGCACCACAGACGGTCAAGTCGGCGATGACGGTCCCGACGCGCTCACCTCGAGCCCGCCGCACAAGGCGCCCAATCTGCGTCCTCGCTCTTGAGTCATCCAGTGCTCGCCGAAGGCGAGCGGCTGTTGGCTTCGGGGCGAAGTGGGTTCCGAGAATGCTCCTAATTTCCAAGGTTTCAGCAAGCAGAGCTGAGCGCTTCGAGCGGAATAGATGCGTTTCGGCTCGTTCGACCCACGCATCTGTCTCGATGTTGCGAACTTCTCGGATAGGTCCGCCACGGTGATGCTTGGCGCGGTGTCGCTCGGCATCGGCGCGCAGCCGAGCGATCACTTCATTCGTTGGACGCTTCAGGTCATCCGGCTGCAGAACGCCATCCCGCAAGAGATCGTCAACGTAAATCTCATCCTGCTGTAATTCAATCCGTCGCGCCAGCCAGCGGGCTAGGCGGTCTGTGGGGGCTTTCTCAATAGTGGCGAGGACCTGTTTGGTGTCCCATCCCATCCAGGAATCGCGCTCCGCAATCTGAACGACAGGGCTGGAGATCGCCGCAAGTCCGATTACTGCGTGATACTCGGTCGCCGCGTCACGGATCAGGATTGGCATCGAGCGGCCAGGGATCGTGGAGTAGGCGTTGGACCACGTGTGGCGAAAGTAGCGCCAGATGTCATGCAGCTTGAAGCCGGTCAGCTCACACGTCACGGCAGAGTCCACGATCTGCACATAAGGCCGGATCGCGCCGGTCGCGTCCGGGCTGACCTCCAGAGAGGCCGCGAGTTCGCGGCCGTCGCGCATGAGGTTGAAGACTGAGATGAGTCGATCACCACGTTGATGCGTGCGCTCCATACTCTCGACGAAACGCCGCACGCTTGGCTGGCGAAGTTGCGCGTCGCGCCGAAGGTGTTCTTGTCGCCGGACGCGTGCCTTCTCCGTCTCACGCTCGTCATGGGTCTGCGGCGGGCACACCAACGGGCCTAACCTGTCGACGTTGATGGTCCAGCCCTGGTCCACGAGATCGATAATCGTGTGCGCAGCTGCAGCAAGCCGTGGCTGGTTATAAAGGTCGCCTAGTTCGGCGGCTTTAAGCCAATAGGCGTGCTCAAATGGAGCGCCGGAATCAAGATTTGTCGCAGCCAGCAGCCGGCAAAGTCGGCTGAATCCCTGCCTCTCCTTCCGGGATGCGCCCAGCGGAAGAACAAGCGGCAGGTACTTCACGTCGTCGGTCATGACTTCCGCAGCATCCGTCCGTAGTTGCTACTCCAGATTTGGAGCAGGTCGTCGAAGTGCTGGCCGGACCGCTCCATCTGAGCAGCGCTTCGCGCAAAGGAGAGCAAGAAAAGTTCTAGCGAGGTCCGAAGCTCCGTGGCGGCTTCGCTTTCGATGGATTGAAGAGGCCGAAACAGTGCAGCGAAAGCCGGATGGTCGACGTTGAGCGTGAGGTCGAGCATCCGCTGCGTGAGGGTCGAACGAAACATCGACTCCACAGGCATTGGCTCAGACCCGATTCTATAGTTCAACGCACCCCCTCGGCGCCCGGAAACGATGACGGGAAGATCGCGATCCGCAGCGGCGGCGATCCGACAGGAAGCCTGGGCGGCCGTCTGGAATTTAACTTCCTCAAAGGCCTGACGAACGCGGCCGTTTAGCAGGCGAGCGATGGACTCAAGTTCCGGCTCGACCGCCTCACGCAGCGCGGCCGACGGACGGACCCCTTGTTTATTGATGGTGATGCCGAAGTACTCGTCGAGCATCGGCTCAAACTCAATTTCGCAGCGCCACCAGTCGTCATAGTTCTCCTTACGCTTCGCGCCCATGAGATGCCAGCCACTCGCGATCTCACGCCCAGCCCGTAGAATTGAAACGCCACCTTGGCCGACGATGCCGATGCGACGCTTGGTCGCGTTGTCCAGGCCGTGCCATCGATGGACGGGTAGCATCGCGAACCGCACAGTCACTACGGACGTCTCGCCGCTACCTGTCTCCAACTCGAACTCAAGCGGCTGGAACTCGAGCCGCGCGGCTGCACGCTCGACCTTTGCGCTCAGCAGCATCGGGTCTATGGGGTCCACCTGGGATCCATTGATCGTCATGGCAGTACCGGAAGCGAGAAACCGCCTGTAGATCCGTCCCAGCGAGCGGTGCAGGGAGCGCTCCAGCCACCCCAGGCGACGGTACTCAATCCGATCACACTGCGACCAGCGGACGCGGCAGCCTGACGCACTGTTGCTCGTGGATGACCCACGCCGAGCGGTTAGGTTCGGGCTCGCTCCTGCAG
>NZ_JBEYSL010000037.1:0-24152 GCF_040642735.1 Micromonospora sp. NPDC047753
GTTCCGGATCGACATCCCACAACCCGACGTCGACGACCTGCGTCGCCGACTGGCGGCCACCCGGTGGCCCGGCGAACTCGCCAGCGTCCGGGCTGGCCGCAGGCGGCCCGCCCGCAGCAGCGCGTCGGCGAGTACCTGCCGCCGCGTCGCGTCCCAGGCGGCCGGGCAGGTGACCACTGCCGGCGGCAGGAAACCCACAGCGTTCACCGCCGCCCGGCCGACCGACGCCAGCACCGCGGCGAGCAGGTCGGCCGGCGGGTACGCGCGCTCGCCGAGCTGCACTGTCGGCTCGTCCACCCGACGCTTGGGGTTCGCCTCGAAGCGGGCCGGGTCGGCCTGCGCCAACCGGCGGGCGTCCCAGCCGGTGTGCAGGGTGCCGTCCGGGTCGGCGTACACGGCGGACGGACTGAGCGGTTGACCGTCCATCAGCAGCGGACGGGTCCGCCCGTCCGGCCAGCGCAGCACCGCGACAGTGTTGGACGTGCCGAGGTCGATGCCGAGGGCGAAACCCTCGTGCTGGCCTGCCATTGCCCGATACCTCCGCCGCGACGAGGGGAACTCGACCCCGCATCGTACGCAGGCCCCGCCGCACCGCTGATCACTCGGTCCGGGGTGGTCAACGGCGTCCGGTCAGTGGGTGGAGTGGACGCCCACCACCTCGCCCTCGCTGGTCTCCCCGGTCAGCTGGAATCCGAGCTTCAGGTAGAACCGCTCCGGGCCGTCCGGCCCCGGCTCCCACGTCGTGTAGACGCGGCCGTGCCCACGTCGGCGGGCCTCGTCGCGGACGGCCTGTACCGCGAAGCGGCCGTACCCCCGGCCCTGGTGCTCGGCGGCGATGTTCAGCCGCCACAGCCCCGAGCGCTTGTCGTCAGGTTGGGCCGGGTCCCACACGATGTCGAAGAAACCCATCAGAAAGCCGACGATCTCGTCATCCTCGACGATCAGTCGCGGCCACGCGATCTCGGGCTGCGCGTACGCCTCGGCGAGGGACCAGGCGACCGGAGACGAGAACTTCTCCTGCTCGGGCCGCACGCTCACCCGGCACGCGGCTTCCACATTGTCCTGAGTGACCTTCACCAGTCTCGGCACGCCGGCCACCCTACCGAGCGGGGCCGCGCAACAGGCCGTCGAGCAGCCCGCGCAGGCCGAACTGGAACCAGGTTTCCAGGTCGGTGTCGGGTCTGGTCTGCCCGGCCGCGGCCAGCCACTGTCGGTCCCGGGTACGGCCGGTTCGCTCCAGCCGGGTGCGGGTCGCCGACCACCAGGCGTGGTAGGTGGTGTCCCCGGGGTCACGCCGGATGAGCAGGGCCATCCCCTGGATGTAGCCGCTGAGTGCCAGGTAGGCGCGGAACGCCTCGGCCGGGTCGTATCCGGCGCTGGTGAATGCCGCGACCACCCGGTCGACCATGGCGAGCACCGCCGGCCCGGTCGGTGGCCGGTCGGTGGCGAGGATGGCCAGCAGCCAGGGATGGCGGCGGTACATCGCCCACTCGTCCCCGGCCAACCGTTCGAGCCGTTGGCGCGGATCGTGCGGTAGTGGCGCGGTGCCGGGCGGGTGAGTGGCGGTGATCTGCTCGGCCATCGCGGCGAGGAGGTCGGCCCGATTCCGGACGTGCCGGTACACGCCGTGGGCGGGCAGGTCGGCGCGTTGGGCGAGGACCCGCAGCGAGACGGCGTCCAGGCCGCCGGCATCCGCCAACTCGACCGCGAGGGCGACCAACCGGTGGCGCGGGTCGCCGCCGGTCGGGAAGGGCAGGTCACGGATCCGACGCGGGCCGCTGGTGGGGCCGTGCTCACGACGTCTCCGGTACGCGCGGGCCTGACAGCTCCGGGAGCAGTAGCGGCGCGGGCGCCCCCGGCCGGGGCCGACGGACAGTTCGGCCTCGCACTCGACACACCGGGCATTGAGCACGCCGCCTCCGGTTTCGTCGCGGCACTCCGTGTGACGAAAGTACTGCACGTCGTCCGACCGGCGGCGACAGGATCGGCGGCATGAATCCGCCCAGCCGCAGCAGGCAATGCCCTGGCGCCCGGGGCGTCAGGTCGGGCCGTACCGATCGGTCCCCGCGGCGCGGAGCAGCCGGAGCTGACCGATCTCCGCGACGTTCTTCATCAGCTCCGAGTTGACCCAACCGATCGTGTGCGTGACGGTGTGGTCGGTCCCGTCCGGCCAGGGGTACGTCGAGATGCGGTCGAGGTCGCTGTCGCCGAACTGGTCGAGCAGACCGAGCCATTCGCTGCGCAGGCCCCGCAGCCAGGCGACGCTGGGCTCGCCCGCTCCCGGCCAGGCGACGGCGGTGCGCTGCCGCGCTGATCCACCCCGAAGATGGTCCATCGCCACTGTCCACCACCAGCCGACGTGCCAGGTGAGCCAGCCGATCGTCGGCACCGGGACCGGTTCGGGTTCGGTGTCGGCCCAGTCCGGCGTCCAGGTGCCGTCGGTGCTCTGCCGCACCGACCAGCAGTGGTCGGCCGGCTCCCAAAGGAAGTCCGAGGGTTCGAGTCGCTCAAGGTGGTACTCGAACAGCGACCACGTCAGGTCGAACTGCCAGCGCAGCAACGTCAGGCTCGGTACGGGCATCCGGAAATCCTGTCCGAACCTACCCCCGCCGTCCACAAAAATAACCCCACACCCACCCCAGTCGGGTTGATCATGAGGTTGGCGGGTTCTACGAAGATCGAATTCCCCGCCAACCTCATGATCAACCGTTAGCCGCGGGCGCGGTCGGCGGGGCAGCGGTCGGAGAGTGCGTAGCGGAGCAGCACCACGTCGCCGATCTGGCGGGCCTCGGCCAGGCGGGCACGTCGACCCGGGTGCCAGGGAAAGCTACCCTCCCCCACGAACCGTGGTGCCCGACCGTCACCGACGAAGAACGGGGCGACCACCAGGTGCAGTTCGTCGGCGAGACCGGCGGCGAGGAACTGGGCGTGCACCGTCCCGCCGCCCTCCACCATCAACCGCTGTACGCCCCGCGCGGCCAGGTCGGTCAGCAGCCACCCCGGGTCGACAGGCTCACCCGCGTCGATCACGGCGGCCAGCCGGCCGACCCGCTCCTCGGTCTTCTCCAGCGCGCCCGTGGCGCAGTAGACGAGCCGGGCCGAATCACCGGCGGTGAAGAAGCGGGCGGTCGGGTCGAGGTCACCCTGCGCGGTCAGGGTGACCTTGATGGGTGAGGCGGGCCGACCGGCCGCCACCCGCTCGGCGCGGCGGCTCGGCGAACGCACCAGCAGCCGAGGGTCGTCTCGTCGGACGGTGCCGGCCCCGACCAGAATGGCGTCGCAGCTGGCCCGGACCGCGTCGACGCGGTCCAGGTCCTCCTCGTTGGACAGCAGTAACCGCTGCTCGGAGGCATCGTCGATGTACCCGTCGATGGAGGCGGCACAACTCAGCAGCACGTACGGCCGCGTGGGCCCCGGCCGCCAACTCATCGGGAGACGGGCCGCTCAGAAGGACGACCCGGGAGCGCATCCGCCGCCTCGGCCGCCTCGACCTCCGCCGCCTTGGCCGCCTTCGCCGCCAGGTAGTCGGCGTTGGCCGGCGAGAGGAAGACGCTGGTGAGCACCCGTTCGGCGATGTCCACGCCCAACCGGGTCAACTGCTCGGCCTTGTCCGGATTGCTGCTGAGTAGTCGGACCCGCGGCACGCCCAACGTGGCAAGCATCTGCGCGGCGACGGTGTAGTCCCGCTCGTCCTCGCCCCGGCCCAGCGCGACGTTGGCCTGGTAGGTGTCCAACCCGGCGTCCTGCAACGCGTACGCGTCGAGTTTGGCGTACAGGCCGATGCCCCGGCCCTCCTGGCGGAGGTAGAGCACGAAACCGCCGGTCTCGGCGATCCGCTGTACCGCCTCGCGCAGTTGCGGCCCGCAGTCGCAACGTTGGCTGCCGAACACGTCGCCGGTCAGGCACTCGCTGTGCGGGCGGACCAGTGGGGCTGTTCCCCCGGTGGCGAGCCGGTCCAGGGCGCCCGCCCAGTCGCCGAGGCCGATGGCAAGGTGCTCCCGACCGTCCACCAGGCCCTTGAAGGTGAACACCCGGGCCGTCGTGGTGTAGCCGTCCGGGAACGCCAGCGGCACCGTGACCTGCGTGCGGATCGTGGCAACGGGCAATGCTTCGGGCATGGGACTCCTTCGTCCGGCGCCACCGTCGTCCGGCGACGCGTACCGTCTCACAACCGACTCAACATCCGCCGCCGGAGGCGGCTTCCCGGGCGGCGACCGGAATTCGACGTCGACGGGCCAGCAACACCGCAGCCCCGGGCAGGCTGGCCACCAGGATCAGCGCGCCGTAGACGGTGGCGGTGGCGACGCCCTCGGCCGCGCTGAGACCGGCCGCGCCGAAAACCCATGCCGCCACCCCCTCGCGGGGCCCGAAACCGGCCACGTTCAGCGGTAGGCCCATCGCGAGCAGGGCGAGCAACGTCAACGGCAGCAGGCGGGACAGCGGGGCGTCCGACCCGGCGGTGCGCGCCGCCACCAGGAAGGTGGCCAGGTGACCGGCGACCATCACGGCCGAGGCGACCAGCACCCCGAACCAGGTACGCCGCGCCAGCAGCCCCGACCGTACGTCCGCCACGGCGGTGCGCAGTGCCGTCGCCCAGCGCGACCCGCCACCGTTCGGGAGGAGCCGGGCCAACAGCACGACGGCCAGCCCACCGGCGACGAGCAGCGCGGCGGCGACCGGCAGGTACTGCCGTACCGGGGACGGGAAGGCGGCGAGCACCACCAGCGCAACCCCGACCAGGACCACCTGCCCGGCGGCACGTTCCCAGACCACCGCGCGGATGCCCCGGCTGACGTCACCGGCGTCGCGGCCGTGGCGTACCGCGCGGTGCACGTCGCCGAGCACCCCGCCGGGCAGTGTGGCGTTGAGGAAAACGGCCCGGTAGCAGTGCGCCACAGCTGTCGCCAGTGGCAGGCGTACGCCGAGACCGCCGGCGACCAGGCTCCACCGCCACGCCGCGCAGACCGTGGTGAGCACACCGATGACCAACGCCGCTGCCAACGCTGGCGCGTCGATCAGTCGCACTCCGGCGAGGAACGGGCCGGTGCCCACCTGCCACAGCAGGACGGCGAGCAGACCCACCCCGCCGACCACTCGTGCCCAGGCCCAGAACATCGGCGCCGGCCCTCCCTTTGAAGATCGTCCACTTGCCCTAGTCCACGTACCCAGGGCGTGAACGGTTCATCCGCCGGCGAGGAGGTCAGTGTGTTCGACAAGCACCGTGAGCCGGCCGGCCGCCGCGTCGGTCAGTCGACGACGGGCGTACGCCTGGGCGGGTCCGGCCAGGTCGGGGCGCTGCTCGCAGGCGGCCCCGAGCCATCCCCGGAACCATTCGGCGGTCAGGTCGGCCTGTTCCGGGCCGAGATGCCACGGGCTGGGTCGTTCCCGCACGTCGACACCGCGCCGGGTGAACGCGGCGGCGGTGGCGGCGGCGGCATCCGGGCCGAGTAGCCGCCGGCCCTCGACGGTACGCCGCTGGTGGTCGTTGAACGCGGCCTCGACCGCCTCGTCGAGTGGGTCGGCCGGGGTGAACCGGACCCGCCCGGTCACCGAGATGGCGAACAGAGCGGGCCGGCCGACACACGCCGCCACCACCCGCTCGACCTCCTCGGTGGTGAGCATGTCCAGCAGCGCGGACGCGGTGACCAGGGAACCGTCCGCGAGGTCGGCGGCGGTCAGCCGGGTGAGGTCGCCACAGCGGGTGTGGACGGTGACCGGGGCGCCGTCGGCGGCGGTCACCCCCCGCATGCCCTCGGCGGCCCGGGCCAGCAGGTCGGCGTCCCGGTCGTGCAGCACCCAGTGCTGAGGTCCGGGTAGCCGGGCGGCCAGCCAGCGACTCATCGACCCGGTGCCGCTGCCCAGGTCGTGGATCACCGTCGGGGTGTCCCCGGTCAGCCGGGCCCGGACGGCATCCACCAGGTCCTCGGCACGCGCCGCCGCGTCGGCCGGCTCACGCAAGCGCAGCCAGTCGGCGAACGGCAGGGTCTCCTCGGCGGTCATTCCGCCACCTCCTTCAGCACTCCGGCCAGCAACGCGGTGGTCACCGGCCAGTCGGTCAGGGTGTCGCGCCGGGCGAGAGCGGCACGACGCAGCCGGTCGCGCAGCCCGTCATCGTCGAGCCAGCGGATCAGAGCGGCGGCCAGCGCCGCCGGGTCACCGGGTGGGACCAGCAGTCCCGGGCGCTCACCGTCGGGCGCGTGACCGAGCGCTTCTGGCAGCCCGCCCACCTCGGTGGTCAACACCGGCAGGCCGCGGGCCAGCGCCTCGGTGACGACCATGCCGTACGTCTCGCCTCTCGACGGCAGCACCAGCAGGTCGGCGGCGGCGTAGGCGTCGTCCAACGCCGCGCCGGTCACCGGGCCGACCAGTCGCACCCGCTCGGTGAGGCCCGCCCCGGTCAACCTGTCGCGCAGCCGGTGCACGAGATCCGGTTCCCGGGCCAGAGAGCCCGCGCAGACCATCGTCCAGGACCTGCCGACCAGCGTGGCCAACGCGTCGACCAGCACGTCGTACCCCTTGTGATGGGTGACTGCCGCGACGCAGAGCAAGCGGTCGCCGGCCACCGAGCCGACCGCGGGCGGCGCGGGCCGCACCCCGGGCGGCGCGGCCCGGACCCGGCCGGCGAGGGCCGGGTGGCGGGCCAGCAGGGCGCGGCGGGTCCACTCGCTGGTGGTGACGACGGCCCGGGCGGTGGCCAGGGCGCGGGCTTCCGGCTCGTCGTCCAGCGGCAGGTGCACCAGCAGCACCAGGCGCAGCCGACGGGCGTGCGGGGCGAGCAGGTCCGGCACGGCCGAGGCGATGAGGCCGTCGATCAGCACCACGGCGTCGTCGGGCGCGGCGGCGAGCACCGCGCCCAGCGTCGCCTGGGCAGCCGGGTCGGGGTGCGGCCACGCGCCGGGCACCGGATGCTCGCGCACCGACCAGCCGCCCTCGCCCAGCCCCGCGCAGATCCGCCGGTCGTAGGAGTTGCCGCCGCTGGGCGTGGCCGGATCATCGATGTCACCGGGCAGGACGACGTGCACCGCCCGGCCCGCATCAGTCACAACGACCGCTCGTAGCTCGCCCAGGCGATGTGCGACTCGTGCAGGGTGACCGTGATGCCGCTCAGGTCACGCGCCCCGGCGCCCAGCTCACCGGCGTGCACCCGCTCGACCAGCCGGTCCGCGATCGTACGGGCCAGCACCTCCGTGGTGGTGTTCACTCCGGCGAAGGCCGCCTCGTCGTCGAGGTTGCGGTAGGTCAGCTCGCTCAGCACGGCCCGCAGCTGCTCGGTGGCGAGGCCGATGTCCACCACGATCCCGTCGGCGTCCAGGTCGGGACGGCGGAACGTCGCGTCCACAACGAACGTCGCGCCGTGCAGGCGTTGGGCGGGCCCGAACACCTCGCCTCGGAAACTGTGGGCGATCATCATGTGGTCCCGAACGGTCACGCTGAACACTGTCACTCTCCGTCGTCGTAGGTGATGAGGTGGCAGAGCGCGGGCAGGTCGCCCGAGGTCAGTCTGGCGAGCACGTCGGGCAGCTCCGCGAAACGCGACGCGCCGGTGATCAACGCGTCGAAGGCCGGGTCGTCGAGCAGGTCCAGGGCGAGCGCCAGTCGGTCGGCGTAACTGCGCCGTCCCCGTCGGGCGGGTGCCACCATGCCGACCTGGCTGCTGCGGACGCTGAGTCGACGGGAGTGGAACGCACCGCCCAGCGACACCTGCACCGGGCGGTCGCCGTACCAGCTAAGTTCGATGACTGTGCCCTCCGGGGCGAGCAGGTCCAGCGACTGTTGCAGGCCGGCGGCGGTGGCGCTGGCGTGCACGACCAGGTCCCGGTCACCGCGGGCGTCGGCCGGGCTGGCGAAGTCGACACCGAGGGCCCCGGCCACGCCGGCCCTGCGCGTGTCGGTGTCGACCAACTCGACGTGCACGCCGGGGAACCGGGCCAGCAGCGTCGCGACGCAGCAGCCCACCATGCCCGCGCCGATGACGGTGACGCGGTCGCCGACCAGCGGCGCGGCGTCCCACAGCGCGTTGACGGCGGTCTCCACAGTGCCGGCGAGCACCGCTCGGGCGGCCGGCACCCCCTCCGGCACCGGCACCACGGCACTCACCGGCACGACGTACGCGCTCTGGTGCGGGTGCAGGCAGAACACCGTTCGCCCGAGCAGCTCCGGCGGGCCCTGCTCGACGACGCCGACGCTCAGGTAGCCGTACTTGACCGGGCCGGGGAACTCGCCCTCCTGAAACGGCGCGCGCATGGTGGCGTACTGATCGGCGGGCACCCGGCCGGCGAAGACCAGCGTCTCGGTGCCCCGGCTGACACCGGAGTAGCGGGCCCGGACCAGCACCTCGTCGGGGCCCGGGGCGGTCAGTGACACCGGCTGGATCTCGCCAACGCCGGGTTCGCGCACCCAGCAGGCGTACGCCTCGCGGATCACCGTCGCGCACCTCACCTCGTGTTCTGGGCCGAACGGCCAGGCTTCCGTGCCCCGGTCGGGTTGTCGATCATAAACACGGAGGCGAGGTGTCCACAGTTCGAAGTGCTGCCGTGCGCTGACCGCGGGTGTGCGCGTGGCGGCGCCAACCCGTTACCAGCGGTTGCGTGCCTCCTCGGCCCAGCCGACGAGCCCGTCGAGGCTCACCGTCGTCCCGTCGTCCGTCTTTGCCCAGCCGGAGAAGTGCCCGAAACACTGGTGCGTCTCGTTCGCGACGACACCCAGGTTGGTGCGGGACACCTTCTCGTGGAACGGCTGGAACTCGACCTCGACCCGGTCGCCGCTGATCCGCCAGGGGCGCAGCCAGTCCGCCCGGTCGTAGGTCCAGCGCAGCTCCTCGCCGATCTTGTGCAGGCGGCCGTCGACGAAGAGGCCGTTCTCGGTGACCCCGGTGCCGTCGGTCCACCGGCCGCCGAGCTGGATCGCTCGTCCCGGCGCCGCACCGGCGGCCCAGTTCCACATGATCGAGTACGGCCATCTGCCGCGACCGTGGTCCAGCACGGCGAACGCGTCCGGTCCACCGATCTCGTACGTCTGGCCGTGCAGTTCCAGCGTGCCGAGCACCGGGCGGCCGACGTCCTTGACCGTGTACTGGAAGCGCCTGGTGCTCCACGGCACGACGACCCCGAGTGACTCGTGACCGGCCGGCATCGGCACGTCCACCTCCAGCCGTACTCCGGTGGCGCTCGCCGAGATCGTGGTGCCGTCCGGGCGCTGAACGATCCGGATCGCCAGGCCACCGCCGCGTGCGCCCGCCTCGCCCACGCCGCAGTGCGGTGGTAGCACCGTCCCTCGCGCCAGCGGCACCACCACGTCGGCCTTCGTCTCGGTGCCGCTGTCCCGGTCGAGCACGTAGACGCTGTGCACGCCGGCGTAGTCCAGCGATGAGGCGACCAGCCCGATGATGTGCCGTGGGGTCACGATGCCCCAGTACTCCCATCGTTTGGTCCGGCCCCAGCCGCGCAGGTTCGCGGTGTGCAGGGGACGCCGGGTCCAACCCACCGCCGCGGGGTTGAGTCGCCCATCCCGTTGGCACAGGTCGACAGGCGAAATCAGTTCACGTTCATGCGTCACGAGGGCACGATATCCGGCCACGTTCCCGCCGGCTTGACTGACGGAATAGGACCCCATGAAGCTGTCTGCCCTGGGCCGTATCGCTCTGGCCACAGGCATCACCGTGCTGGCCACCGCCACGCTCCCCGGCACCCCCGCGACCGCCGCACCGGTGAAGAGGAAGATGCTCCCCGTCCTGGTGGAGTTCAGCGACGCCGGCTGCCCGCAGCCTCCGGCATCGCGCCGGAGGCTCCTTGGCGTACCCATGGTTGGGCTCACCACCTCGGGGGTGGCGCAACCGCCTCGGTCACCGCCAGACCCTGTCCGCGATGTCGTAGACCATCGTGCGGTTGACCTGCTTCGGAAGCGACTGGCCGAGTCGCCACGACCCGGACGTGGCGTGCAGATCGACAGTCACCGAGCCCGCCGTTGCGGCGCCCAACTGGCCGACCCAATGCCGGCTCTCCTCGATCAGCCTCTGCACGGCCTCGACGTCGGGCGCCGTCACCTCCACCACCGTGGTGTCGACAAGCGCCGAGCCGACCAGCAAGGCCAGGAGCCGGCCGAGGACCGCCGTGGGCACCGCGCGGTCCGTCGTTTCGACGAGCACGTAGCAGTCGTCGTGCCCGGAGAACAGCAGGCGTGAGCCTGCCAGCGCGGGCAGGACCGGCTCGTCGTACGTGGCCGTTCCGATGACGACGATCATCTCGTCGGCCCGCGCGGCGGAAGGCGTACCCGGCACGTCGACAAGTGTCAGCTCGTAGGGGTACCAGCCGGCCAGGAACCGGGGCAACTGCTCCCGGCGGATCACCAGGGCCTCTTCGCTGAGGCCGACGACCCCGGCCGCCAGCGCACCGACCTGGTGCGTCTCGAAACTGACGCCCTGCTCCGCCGCGATCCGCGACGGCCGCCACTGCTGGTACTCCTCGTCCAGGAAGCTGTTGGTCTCCAGGCCGACTACCATGATGGTGTCGTTCCCGGCGAGCATGAGCACGTCGGCCAGCTCGGCGGCCTGCGCCGCGGTCGCGGTCACCATCCAGGAGCCGCCTGCCTCGCGAACGCTGAAGCTCAACGGAAAAGGCGCGCGTTCCAGTCCCACGCTGTTCGCGGAGAACGCGCCGTGGGGTCCGACCTCTACCGTCGCGGCGCCGTCCCCGGCGATCGGGTAGCCGATCTCGGTGAGGTCCACCCGCAGGTCGGCGACGGTGAGCTGCGGATTCAGGGCCCTTGTCACGGTGTCGGTGAGCGGTCGATGGGCGACGACGTGCTCGACTGCCGCCCGGTCCACCGCCATCTCATAGTAGTCGGCGGCGAACTCCACGAAGCGGTCGACGATGTCGTCGAACAGGATGTCGAGCAAGCCGGACCCGTCCGGGCCGGCGTCGTCGTACGGCCCGCTCGGTGGTGGGAAGGCGATGCCGTCGCCGGCGTGCCAGCGATCGTCCCCCGCCAGCCGCCACAGCACGGTCGTCGCGACGAGTTGCCCGTCCTCGTCGCAGAAGGCGGGTTCCGTCAGCTGTGGACGCAGCACCTCCGGTACCCCGTCGACCAGGCCCGGCCACAGCTCGTGGTCCGGATGACAGTACGGCGACATCGCCGACTCATGATCGAAGAGTCGGATGAATGCGCCGTCGGCGGTGAACACGACGGCCCACTCGTCGCCGCTGCCGTTGCTCATCGACGCCGCCTCGTCCGGGCCCCAGTTCGAGGCGTAGGCGTAGTAGGGATCCCCGCCATCGATGATGCGCTCGAGCACGGCCAGCGCCTTGCAGCGCTGCCGCAGCAGGTCGATGTCGGGAAGTTTGGCGGCGACGTCGTAGGCGGTCACCGGGTCACCCTAGTGAGGCGGCAGCACCCCGGTCCCGGGGGCGAGGACCCGGGTGAAGAACGCCAGGGTGTCGCGGATCAGCGGCTCCAGCGGCACTCCGGCGAAGCAGTGGTCGGCACCCTGCACCACCGACAACTCGACCTCGGCACCCGCCTTGGTCAACGCTGCGGCAAGTTCCTCACTCTGCCCCACCGGTACGACCAGGTCCTGGTCGCCGTGGATCAGCAGCATCGGCGGGGCCTGGTCGGTGACGTAGGTGATCGGACTTGCCGCCCGGCCCAGCCCCGGGTTGTCTGGCAACGGGGCACCGATCAGAAGTGACTCGGGTGAATCGGCCGCGTCGTGGTCGATCGTCCCGGACGGGTGTGCCTGCGACTGCATGGTCAACAGGTTCGACGGCGCGTACCAGCAGACCGCTGCACGAACGTGGGTGTCGTCCTGGTCGTCCCCCGTCAGCGCGACCATCGAGGCCAGATGACCACCGGCCGACTCGCCCCACGCCCCGATCCGCTCACCGTCCACGCCCACCGTGCCGCCGTGTCGGCGCAGCCAACGCACCGCCGCCTTGACGTCGTCGAGTTGGGCGGGGAAGTGCGCCTCGCCGCTGAGCCGGTACTGCGCGGAGGCGACAGCGAACCCGGCCCGGACGGCGGCGGTGAACGGGTCCACAGTCATCAGCCAGTCCGGCGGCTGCTTGGGCGAGCCGAACAGCCACGCGCCGCCGTGGATCCACAGCAGGACCGGGGCCGGTCGGGGTGCCGTCACCGGCACGACGAGGTCCAACGTCAGCGGGCGGAAGCCCGGGACTTCGTGCACGACGATGTCGCGGTGCTCAATCCGGTCGTTCCGGCGTGGGGGTTCCGAATCGGTCATCGCGTCATCGTCGCACCGACGGTCCGGGCGTGCCGACCAGCCGACCATCCCCGGACCGGAACCACCAGCGTCGGTACGCTCCGCGCCGGCCTCCGCCGAGCTCACGGCGACCCCGACAGACAGACAGCCCATTGATACCGTGGGTTACGAGGCGTGTCTGTTGCGTTCGGGGGCCAGGACCGGGCCGAGATGAGAAGGATGGAGCAGCACATGATCGTTCCGCAGGGGTTCCGCGCGGTGGTCGCGAACGCCGGGCTCAAGGACGACGAGGACGACTTCACCGCCCTGGTCTCCGAGGTGCCTGCGGTCAGCGCCGCGGTGTTCACCCGCTCCCGGTTCGCCGGCCCCAGCGTCGTGCTCAGCCGTTCGGCGGCGTCGACGTCGTCTGCCCGCGGCGTCGTGGTGCTCTCCCGCAACGCGAACGTGGCCACCGGCAAAGAAGGGCTCGAGAACGCCCGAGAGGTGCGGTCCACTGTGGCTCGCGCCGTCGGTCTGGACGACGACGAGCTGCTCATCGCGTCGACAGGGGTGATCGGGAAGCAGTATCCGATGCCGAGGGTCCGACAGCGCCTGGCCGAGCTTCGGTGGCCCTTTCCGCCTGCCGATTTCGACCGGGTAGCACGGGCGATCATGACCACCGACACCACGCCCAAGGTGGTGCGGGTCAGTTGCGGAGCGGCGAGCATCGTTGGCGTCGCGAAGGGCGTCGGCATGATCGAGCCGAACATGGCGACCCTGTTGACGTTCTTCTGCACGGACGCCCGCATCGAGCCGGCCGACCTGGACCGGGTGTTCCGGTCGGTCATCGCTCGCACGTTCAACGCGGTCAGCATCGACACCGACACCTCCACCAGCGACACCGCTGCCATCTTCGCCAACGGCCTGGCCGGGCCGGTCGATCTGGGCGAGTTCGAGCAGGCGTTGTATTCCGTCGCACTGGACCTGGTGCGGATGGTCGCCCGCGACGGTGAGGGTGCCAGCAAGCTCATCGAGGTCCGGGTCAGCGGTGCCCGCGACGGCGAGCAGGCCAAGCGGGTGGGCAAGGCCATCGTCAACTCGCCGCTGGTCAAGACAGCCGTGCACGGCGCGGACCCGAACTGGGGCCGGGTGGCCATGGCGATCGGCAAGTGCGAGGACGACGAGGACATCGACCAGGAACGGGTGCGGATCGGTTTCGGCGGTATCGAGGTCTATCCGGCGCAGGCCACTGAGGAGACCCTGGTTCGGCTGCGGCGCCACCTCGAAGGCGACGACGTCGTGATCGAGGTCGACCTGGGGATCGGCGCCGGCGCTTTCACCGTGTACGGGTGCGACCTCACTGACGGATACATCCGGATCAACGCTGACTACACCACCTGAGCGACGACGCATCCGGGCGGTACCCCACGAGGTACCGCCCGGAGGGTCGTGGCCGAACCGCGCGGGTCAGCGGGACGCCAGCAGGAACACCCCGACCAGCGCCAGGGCGACACCTGCCCACTGCACGCGGGTGGCGCGTTCGCGCAACACGACCCGCGCGAGCAGGAGCGTGCTGACCGGGTAGAGCGATGCCAGCAGGCCCACCACGGAGAGGTAGCCCTCACGGACCGCCAGCAGATACAGCACGCTCGACAGCATGTCCAGGCCACCGGAGAGCAGGGCCAGCAGCACCGTGTTACGGGGGGCTCTGATCGGCCAACGACCGATCGGCCAGGCGAGCACGAGCAGTGTCAACGAGGCGCATCTGGCGGCCACCAGTGGCCACAGCCCCGACCCGTCCCCGGTACGGGACAGCAGCACGAAGAACAGGCCGAAGCCGGCACCGGCCGCCAACGCCCCGGCGACAGTCCGCAGGTGCGATTGTCGACCCGGCCGGTCGCCGCCCGAGGTGACCGAGACGCAGGGGATGGCGATCAGTCCGCAGGCCAGCCCGGCCGCCCCGATCACCGACACGGTGTCCCCGCCGGCCAGGCCGACGAGGACGGGCAGGATCGCGGCCATGGCGGCGGTGGTCGGAGCGACCACGCTCATCACTCCGTGGGCGAGGGAGTGATAGAGCAGCATGGCGCCGACGCTGCCGGCCAACCCGGCCAGTGCCCCCCAGCCGGCGTCGGCGGCCCGGAGGTTTCCGCCGCCAACGGTCCCGACGAACACCACGGCGGTCGCCAGCCCTGCCATGTTCGACCAGAGCACGACGGTCACCGCCGCCGCGCGCTTGGTGGCGAAGCCACCGACGAAGTCGGCGGCTCCGAGAACCGTTGCCGAAGCCAGCGACATCAGAATGCTGAACATGTTCCGCCTTGGGTTGTCGGTGGCCGGATCAGTGGGATGTCAGATAGCCCCCCATGGACGTGAAGTAGGCCCGCGCCGGCAGCTGCGTGCCATCGTCCGTGCGCACCTGCAGGATTCTCAACCCCTGCTCACGTCCGGTGTGGGCATCCGGTCCGCACACCACGACCACGCCGTCTGCCTCGGGGCAGAAGATCCGGCCCGGCGTCCCTCCGTAGCGCTTGGACGACACAGCCGCTGCGGTAACTCGCAGCCGGACACCGTTGTGGTAGGCAAAGGCGTTCGGGTAGGGGTCGCTCTGCGCCCGGATCAGATTGGCCAACCGGTCGGCCGGCCACGTCCAGTGGATTCGGCTGTCCTCCACCGATCGCTTGTGGAAGAACGTCGCCTGGGCCGGGTCCTGGCTGATCCACTGCCCGGTGCCGCTCTCGATGAGGTCCAGCGCCGACAGGGTGATCTCCGGGAAAATCTCGATGGTGCGCTCGAACAGGTTCGCCACAGTGTCCTTGTCGCTCACCTCGACCCGGCGCTGCAACACGATCTCGCCGAGGTCGAAATCGTCGTTCATGAAGTGCACGGTGACCCCGACCTCGCGTTCACCGTTGATCATCGCCCAGTTGAGTGGGGCGAAGCCGCCGTAACGAGGCAGCAGGGCGTCGTGGACGTTGATCGCCCCGTGCCGCGCCAGGCGGTACACGGCCGGCGCCAGCCAGGTCCGCCAGTCCGACGACACGATGATGTCCGGGGCCAGCTCCCGCAGCCGTGCGGTGACCTCGTCGTCATTGGCGTACTGACGGACCAGGATCGGCAGGTCGTGCTTCTCGGCCAGGTCGACCACCGAGTCGTTCCAGATGGTTTCGTACTCGTGCCCGCTGTCGGGATGGGTGATGACCTGCACCACCTCATGGCGGGAGTCCATCAGCGCCTGCAGCACTCGATGCCCCCACGTCTGGTAGCCCATGAACACTACTCGCACGGGTGTCGCTCCTCTCTGCTTCTCAGGCCCGGTCTGCTTCTCAGGCCCGGTGACCGGCGGTCAGCGGCAGTGACCACACGTAGGCGAAGCCGGCACCCGCCTGGTGATCGAACTGGTCGCCGGCTTCGTAGGTGGCCATCGCCCGGCTGTAACGGGAGTTCGGTGAGGACCGACTGACCACCGTGCAGTTCCCCTTGAACATGTCCACGGCAATCTCGCCGGTCACCGCCGGCTGAAGGGTCGCCACGAATCCGTCGAGTGCCCGACGCAGATCGCTGAACCAGTACCCGTAGTAGACGAGTTCGGCGTATCGCAGGGCGATGGACTGCTTGTGGTGCAGTGTTTCGCGGTCCAGCACCAGCGACTCCAACTCCGCGTGCGCGGCCATCAGCACGGTCGCCGCCGGCGCCTCGTAGATGCCCCGGGTCTTGAATCCGACGATCCGGCTCTCGGTGATGTCGATCCGACCGATGCCGTGCGGCGCCGCGAGCGCGTTGAGGCGGCCGACCAGAGTGCTCAGACTCAGCGACTCACCGTCGAGGCTCACCGGAACACCCCCGGTGAAGCCGATCCGTACCCGGGTCGGCTCGTCCGGGGCCTGGCGAGGATCACCGGTCAGCTGCCACGCGTCGGCCGGCGGCGGCTGGGTGATGTCGTCGAGCTCGCCACACTCGATACTGGTCCCCCAGACGTTCGTGTCGATGCTGTAGGGCTTTTCCTTGCCGACAGGCACCGGGATGCCGTGCTTGTCGGCGTACGCCAGCTCGTCCTCGCGGGTCTTCAACTCCCAGTCGATCACCGGTGCCAGCACCTTCAGCGACGGGTCGAGCGCCGCCACACTGGTGAAGAATCGGACCTGGTCATTGCCCTTGCCCGTGGCGCCGTGCGCCACCGCGTCCGCGCCGACGGCGTGCGCGATCTCGACCATCCGCTGTGCGATCAGGGGTCGGGACAGCGGAGCGGCCAGCAGGTACTTGCTCTCGTACCGGGCGTGTGCCTGAAGGGCGGGCAACGCGAAGTCGGTCAGGAACCGATCGGTCAGTGGCTCCGCCCGCACCTCGGACGCGCCGGTCCGCAGGGCGCGCTCGCGCACGTCCGGTACGGATTCGAGCTGCCCGATGTCGGCGCAGAAGGCGATCACCTCGGCGTCGTACCGGTCACGCAGCCAGTGCAGCGCCACCGAGGTGTCCAGGCCACCGGAGTAGGCGAGAACGATCTTCATGACTGCTCCTGTTCAGGGTGGTCGTGCGCGAGTTCGTCGAGGACAGCGGCGAGTGTCTTGTCGATCGGGGCGCCGCCCGCCACGTCGTCAGCACCGCGCAGCGTGCCGGCGCGGGCCGCGGCCAGGCCGTCGCGACGGGCACGGCTCCAGCTGCGGTGTGCGGCGGAACTGGTGCGCAGCTCCGCCGCGACGTCCGTCACGCTGGCGGTGGAGGTGCCGCCACCGCTGGTGTAGCCGTTCATGGCGTTCAGTGGCGCGAGCAGCTCACGGAGCACGTCCACGGCGACCGGATGGCCCTCAGCGGCCAGCATCGACGACACCAGCTCGAGGTCGCGCAGCGTCGCCTGCCGGCTGATCAGCTGACCGACCACCTTGCCGACGATGTGATGCGACTGGCGGAACGACACCCCGGCCGCCGACACGAGATAGTTGGCCAGCTCGGTGGCGGTCGAGAAGTTGTCCCAGCACAGCTCCTCGCCGCGCTGCGGGTCGAAGCGAAGGGTACGGGTCTGGCTCTCCACCACGCGCAGGCTGGACAGGTACGAGTCGATGCTCTGCCACAGGAACGGCTTGTCCTCCTGCAGGTCGCAGCTGTACCCGAGCGTGACACCCTTGACCGCTGTCAGCAGTTGCACAAGCACTCCGGTGGCCCGGCCGGACCGTCCGCGTACCAGCTCGGCGACCACCGGGTTCTTCTTCTGCGGCATGATGGAGCTGCCTGTGGTGAAGGCGTCCCCCACCTCGCAGAGCCGGTACTCGTGACCGCTCCACATGACGATCTCCTCCGCCATGCGTGACAGGTTGTTGCTGCCGAGGGCGAAGGCCGCAGCCGCTTCGATCATGTGATCGCGGGCGCTGGTGGCGTCCAGGGCGTGGCTGAGCACCCGGTCGAAGCCCAGGAGCTGTGCGGTCGCCTCGCGGTCGAGCGGGAAGGAGGTGCCGGCGAGCGCGCAGGCCCCGAGCGGTGACTCGTTGACCCGGCCGAAGGCGTCCCGCAGACGGCGTACATCACGAAGCAGCGCGCTGGCGTGTGCCGTCCGCCAGAAGGCGACGCTGATCGGCTGGGCGGCCTGGCTGTGGGTGTACCCCGGCAGCACCGTGCGGAAATCCTGATCGGTGAGCTGCGTCAGCCGGTCGATCAGGTCGAGGTTGGCGTCGATCGCCTCGAGGAGGACGTCGCGGAGGTACATCCGGGCATCGGTGGACACCTGATCGTTGCGGGACCGGGCCGTGTGCATCCGGCCACCGACGTCCAGCCCCAACTCCTCGATGACCATCTGCTCGATGTTGAGGTGGACGTCCTCGTACTCGGCTCGCAGAGTGAGCGCGCCGTCTCGATGTTGCTGGTCCAGCTTGACCAACGTCGCGACGATGGATCGCGCCGCATCCGGCGGGACGATGCGCTGACGAGCCAGCAGCAGCACGTGCGCGATGTTCTGCCACAGGTCGTGTGGGATCAGCCGGACGTCGATGTCAACAGTGAGCGTGTAGTCGAGTACCTCGGGTGTGATGTCTTCCTCGAAGCGACCGCCCCAGAGCTTCTGGGTCATCGGACACGCCTTTCCGGGCCCGTCGGGACCTCATGTCACAACGCCATGGCTTTTGTTTTTGCGCAGGCGTCATCCATTCTGCGGCCAATTGAGCGCAGAATTGTCGAACAATTGTTTTCTATTGAGGCGGTGCAGCCCGGCTCACCGGTCAGGGCGGACTGGGGCAGCGATTACCGCAGGTCGACGACAAAGGCGACCGGGAAATGCTCCGAATTTCGGGAGGAGGTCGCGTCGGATGCTCGTGGCTTTATGGCGACCGCCTATTTCCGTTTGTCACAACCCCGACATCTGGCGGGCCAACCCTCCATGCAGTCGACCAACACCCCGGGACCGAGTGGGGACCGGTGCAGGCAATGGCGTCGACGAAAGCAGCGCTTCCGTCGAGCTGATCACTCTTTGTCTGATTTCAAACACCCCGCGTGTTGTTTACGTCTCTGACCTGCTGATATGCACATGCCCTAGCCCGCACTGACCGTCCACGTGCGACCACACTATGTCAGGGGACGTTGGGCCGGGTGCCCCTTCTCGCCATCTGGGAGCGATTCTTGATGTGGTGGGGACAGCACCACTGACGCTGAGTAGAAATTGACCGAAACATGCGCCGATCTCCAGCAGGGCCGGCTTTGAACGAACAACAAGGCTTCGAAATTGCGGCTATTGACATTGAGCGCGATGATGCACAAAATGAGGGTTATCTGAGCAAGGTCGGCGTAGCAATGGCCCGCCCGTTGCCACCAGCCGTGCTCCTGTCGTACTGTGCTTGACGATCCCGCCGCTCTTCGCCGTACGCCGGCGTGTCTTGAGCTGCCCGGCCGTCTTGCGGCACCGATACGCCGGGAGCGACACCAACCAGTCGGAAGAGCGGAAGCGAATGTCAGCGGAATTGAGCACGCAGACCTATTTCAGCCTCGACGTCTCCGAGGGCGTGGCCGTGGTGGAGTTCTCCGAGGGGCACCGGCACAACATGTGGTCGATGCCCCGGATGCGGGCACTGACCGAGACGGTTCGCGAGCTCGACGCCCCGGACGTCCGTGCGGTCGTGCTGTTCAGCGGCGTCGACAGGTCCTTCGGCGTGGGCGGCGACTTCCACGAGACGTCGACGTTCCGAGGCGGCGACGAGGTTGACGAGTGGATCGATCACATCACCGACCTGTACGTCGCCTGTCTACAGCTCAACCGCCCACTGGTGGTGGCGATCGACGGCTTCGCGATCGGTATCGGCCTGCAGATCGCGCTCACCGCGGACTACCGGGTGGGCAGCGACCGGTGCGTGCTGAAGATGCCGGAGTTCCAGGTGGGCATCGCCTGCACCTTCGGTGGATACATGCTCGAACGGTCCGTGGGCCGCAGCGTCATGCAGCAGATGCTGATGTCCAGCGCGGACTGGTCGGCCGAGCGGAGCCTGCAGGACAGGTTGCTCCACGACGTGGTCCCGGTGGATCGGCTGTTGTCCGTCGCCGTGCAGCGGGCCCGGTCCTTCGCGGCCTACCCGACGGCCGGCTTCCGGAGCACCAAACCGTACCTCAACAGGGGTTTCGTCGACGGGCTCGAACAGCTTCGAGTCATCGGCAAGCAGGCGCACCGCGCGGCATTCGCCGCCGGTGAGGCGCAGCGCAACATGCGACAGGTCATCGACAGCGGTCGGTGACGTCGCAGACCATCGACGCGGAAGGAACACCATCATGGCGGCCAGCAGGTGGGCGGCGGTCGGAAACTGCGATCTGACCCCTCTGGAACGGATAAGACCCGCTGTCCACGTCGGTGACCTGAGAGTTCACACCAGCGGGTTGGCGGGTGACAGCCCACGCACCACGCCGTTGGAGATCGATGTGCGGACGATGTCGGTCCGGACCGCGAACGGCGGCGCCACACCCGCCACGACCGAGTCCGACAGGGCGCGGATCCTCGTCGACGAGGACCGCGTCGTCGTGCGGACCACAGCACTGAACGAGGATGCCATTTACCTGGCGTTCAACCGGTCTCAGGGCAAGCTCGCCTACTTCACCGACCTGTTCCTGGCCCCGCTCATCCTGCCCGCGCTCGGTCTGCCCGTCGAGGTTCGCCCGGAGGGACCTCAGCCGCGCAGCGACGAGACCGCACTGCTGCACGTCAGCCGGATACCGTTCGGCGCGGTGCAGGAGGGCAGGCGGCTGCGCGACGGATGGACCCTACGCACCACAGTGGCCGACGATCCCCTGCGGCATCTGCGTCGTCCCGGGCGTACCGACGCGCTGCAAGCCGGAGAGGATCAGGTCAGTGCCCTGCAGGAGCAGATCCGGTCGGTAACCCGAGACCGACCGCTCGACCGGTTCGCGACCCTCCTGTCCGGCGGCATCGACTCCGGCACTGTCACAGTGCTCGCCGCCTCGGAGGGGCTCGCCCTGACGCCGTACAGCGCCGGCACTCCCTGGGGTGACGAGTTCGACGACGCCGCGGAGCTGGGCGATCACCTGGGTCTCTCCGTGCGCCGGGTCGAGCTGTCCGAGGAACGCATCCTGGCTGCCGTCCCGCAGGCCATCCGAGGGCTGGGTGTCACGGAGCCCGAGGTGGTGGAGGTCGCGCTGACCGCGACGGCGCTCTACGACGGGACCGAGATCCCGCGCGACGAGGTGCTGCTGACCGGATATGGGAGCGACCTCATCAACGCCGGCATCTACCGTCCGTTCAGCACGCCGGAGGAGCTGATCGATCAGACGATCGCGGCCATCCACCAGACCCGGTTCACCAACGAGTTGTCCAGCCGGCTGCCGTTGGCGTACGGCCGGGAAGTCCACCACCCGTTCTGGGCGTGGCCGGTGATCCAGGTCGCCCTGGACACGGCGCCGGACTGCAAGGTGCGCGACGGCAGGGAGAAGTTCCACCTTCGCCAGGCTATGAGCCGACGGGTGTCGCACGACATCGCCTGGCGTCGCAAGATCGCCGTTCATCACGGCGGTGGTCTGCAGCGAGGCGTCGTGAAGCGACTCGAGGCGGATGCCCCCGGCGTCGACCGGGCCGCGATCTATCTTGCCTGTTTCCGCGCACTGGTGAACCTGGCGCAGGAAGGCTCGATCGACGACTGGGACCCACTTCAGGTGTACGAGCGCGGCATCGCCGACGCCCGGCGCTGACCACCCCGAAGCCCGCTCACCCCAGCCGCGTCAAACCACCCAACGCCACACCTCAGGAGATGACCTTGAGCCTCACCCCGTCAGGTCTCGGGCTGGTACTCGACCCCGCCCCCACGGACCATCTGGCGAGCGCCTGCCGCAGTGCCGCGACCCGGACCGGTGCGGCCCTCGTACGAGGGCTCGATCTCGACGAACCAGCCTTTCAACGCTTGGTGCATGAGCTCGGCGACACCGTTGAGCACAAGTTCGGCGAGGGCCGCGCCGACCTGCTCAAGTTGAACGCCTCAGCAGACGAGGGGAAAGTGGTCACCGGGCGCGGCCCGCTCCCGCTGCACACCGACGGCATCCTGGTAGGAGAGCAGACAGATCTGATCGTCCTCTACGCCAGCGAGTTCCGCGACGAGCCGGGATCCGGCGAGACGACGGTCTGTGACCAGTTGGCGGCATGGGACGAGATGCCGGACGACCTGCGGCAGACGATCGAGACCGTAGGGCTGGAGTATCTGGTCGAGGACCGGGGTTACTTCCCGACGGTCCCTGACGACTGGTACGAGATCCCCACCGTCCGCGACTACGGTCGGGTTCGGTCGCTGAACCTGACGTTGCCGTTCCCCGCCGGTGCCAACCACGGCTGGCAGGTACGGGTCAAAGGCGGCGACCAGACCACCACCGACACCTTCTTCACCCAGCTCAGTGACTTCCTGCACCGCCCCCGATTCCTCTACCAGCACCGCTGGCAGGTGGGCGACCTTCTCGTGATCGACAACCAGCGCACCCTGCACGGGCGCACCGCGATCGGTGCCGACGGGGTGCGGCTGCTCCTGCGCGGACAGGTCACTCTGAACACGGCACGCCGGGATGATCTGCATGCTGCATGAGGCGTTCCAGGAGGTGGTTCGGACCCACCCGGACGGGGTGGCGGTGCAGGCAGTCGACGGCGAGGAGCTCACGTACGCCCAGCTGAGCGACCTCGTCGACCGGGCGGCCGTCGGCCTGCTCGGCGTCGGGGTACAGCCCGGTCACCACGTCGCCACCCGTCTGCACAACGGCCCCGCGTACGTCGCGACCATCCTCGCCCTGGCTCGGCTCGGCGCGGTGCACCTGCCGATCAGTGTGCAGTCGGACCGGGATCGGCTCCGCTGGTCGCTGGCCCAGGTCCCGGTCCGATTCCTGATCCACGAGAAGCATGACGACCTGTTCGAGACCCCGGTCGACACCCTCGCCGTCAACACGCTCCTCGCCGAGCCCGCCCCGCGCACCGTCGAGGCGCTGCCGGTCGAGTCTCGGGCCGGCGTCTTCCGGTTGCTGGAGACCACCGGATCCACCGGGGTCCCCAAGCTCGTCGCCTGGCGTCAGGAAGACCTACTGGCCGACCGGAGGCAGTGGCTGTCCTATCTTCAGGTGACCGCCGAGGACGTCTTCCTGACCATGCATCCGTTGGATGTGGCCCATGGTGTCGATGTGCACATGTTTCCGGCGCTCCTGGCCGGCGCCCGGCTCGTGTTCTCCGACCCTGCCGCGCCGCCGGACCGGCTACTGAGCGCTCTCGCCGAATCGGGCACGACGATCTTCAGCGCCCTGCCACGCCACTATCAGCTGCTTGCCGACAGCGGCGCGACAGCTCTGCCGTCGCTGCGGCTCCCGCTCTGCGGCGGGGCCTATCTCAGCCCGGAGGTGATCACGCAGGCACGCCGACACCTCGGGATCCGGATCCGTCGCATCTACGGGTCCACCGAGTTCGGCATCGTCCTGGGCAACATGGACGACGTCGCGCAGGAATCCCGCGGCATGTATCCGCTGCCAGCGGTCGAGGTGGCGCTGGAACCGCTCTCGGCCCGTTACGGGCGCCGTTCACCCGCTACGACCGCCCGAGCGGCAGCGGCGAGGTGATGGAGCAGGTCCGCGACTCGGGCAGCCCCACCCGGCATGCCATCGGCGAGCTGCTGAGCTGCCCGTTCTGCCTGGCGGTCTGGGTGGCCACCGGGCTGACCGGTGGCCTGGTGCTCGCGCCCCGGCTCACCCGCCTGGTGGCGACCGCGCTGACGGCGATCGCCGCATCCGACTTCCTTCAGATGGCGTACGCGACGGCGCAGCAGGCCGCCGAGGGTGGGCACGACGACTGAAAACCAAAAAAGGGGGGCTGGCCTGCGCCGGCCCCCCTTTTTTCGTACGCCGTCAGCGCTGCATGCCGGACCAACCGTGCGGCGACTCCGGTTCCCGTTCGTCCTCGTCCGCCCCGGTGATGATGTCCCGATCCACCGCTGTGCGGTCGTGCTCGTTGGCGAAGTCCGGCTCGGGCGTGGTGTCCCTGCCCTTCGGGGGCTGTCCCAGCGCCGGCACCTTCTCGTCGTGGTCCTCGTGGTGCGTCATGTCGGTGTCCCTTCCGCGGTCGCTCAGCCGACCGAGCCGCCCAGCAGGTCACTGGCCTCGTCCACCGCGTACTCACCCTCGGGGAGCGCGTCGATGCGGGCGAGCAGCTCCGGCGGGAGTTCTGCGGCCACCGCCTGACGGTAGATCTCCGCCTGCTCAACCCGCTCCTGGCCCCGGAAGATGCCGTCGAGCAGGTCGTCGAGTGCCCGGGTGTCCGGCTCGTCGGCCAGTGGTGAGTCGTCGGTCACGTCGATCAGCTACCCGGGGCGGAATCGGTCAAACGTCACCCCGTCGGCTGGTCTGCGCGCTTGGTCGACGGCCCCGTACCGCCCAGCGCACCGCTCGGGCCCGGCCGACCGGGGCACGCGAAGGGCGGGCACTGTTGACGGCGGTGGCGCCGATCGGCGAGATGGTCTTCGGG
>NZ_JBEYSL010000038.1:0-24090 GCF_040642735.1 Micromonospora sp. NPDC047753
TACTGGGCGACGTGCACGGTGGAGCCGGCGAGCAGTGCATGGACCTGCTGGCCGAGATCACGCGCGAGGCTACGGACGAGGCCGACGCCGATCGTGCCGCGGCGGTGGTCATCGCACGGTGGCAGGCCCGGTCGAAGTACCTGCCCGGCTTCGGTCACCGGTTCCACACCGTCGACCCGCGCCGCGATCCACTGCTCGATTTGGTCGAGTTGGCGGTCGCCGACCAAGTGGTGGCAGGTGACTTTCTCCAGGCCGCCCGCGCGGTCGAGCGCGCTCTCTCGACCGGGCGCACCCGCCCGGTTCCGATCAACATCGACGGCTGCACTGCCGTCGTGTACGGCGAGTTGGGCTTTGCGGCACCACTGGCCAGGGGTTTGTTCGTGCTCGCCCGCAGCGTCGGGATCCTCGCGCACGCCTGGGAGGAGAGCGGCCAGGGCCGACGGAACAAGGGGCCGATACCCCCTTCGATTCAGCCGACCCACCTGGATGGCGCGGGCAGCGTCTGACGGACGGCTCGGCGTGTCGGAATTTGGAACGGGGCCGTCCGGCACCCCGACGGCGTTCCCGGGCGACGGAACCCAACCGGTACGGGGTCTTGCCGCCTGATCAGCCGAGCGATATGGTCTGCCTAGCAGATCGAACGGTCCACTAGACGGACCTCTCTGATCTCACTGTCGCGAACCGCCCGGAAGCCGCCCGAAGCAACGCTGGCGGGCCCAGCCGACGGCGGATCGCCCTTACACGGCGCCACTGTGGCACAGCGACCACCCGCCCTCGTTCGTCAACGCGGAAGGGCCACCACCATGCGCACGATCGGTCGACGCCAACTACTACAAGGGACCGCCGCCGTCGCCGCGACGGCGGCGCTGGTGACCGAACCTTTCAGCACGCCGGCAGTGCAGGCGGGCAGGAGGCCATCGAAGCCCCTCGGTACTCCGCAACCACTCGACGGCCGCCCGTTCCCGGCCTACGACTACAGCCGCGCCAACAAAATCCCGAAGGAGATGACCGGGTACTGGACGAAGACCTTCGACGTCGGCGGCGTGACACGCACCGCAAAGGTGTACATCTCGCCGGAGACACCCATCAGGTCCCACTACACGGTGATCGCGGTTCCCGAAGGTGTCGAGACGGCCGCCTTCCTGAGCACCTCGTCCTGGCACGACGTTGCCGACGAACGGGAGGAAGGGGTGTACGTCCTCGAGCCCGGCCCCGACGGCTGGGGCAGCGCCGAGCAGGAGGCCAGCTACGTCGCAGCAGCGATGTCCTTCTTCCAGAACAACGCCTACTTCTCCATCTTCGGCCTGCACTACCTCGTCGGCTACGACTCAGGAGCACCCGCACTCGAGGCGTGGGCCGTCGCCCACCCGCTGCGGGTCATCAGTCAGGCGTACGTCGGCTCCCGTGGCCTCAGAGCGTCCTACCTGGACTCCCAGGCGGCCCGGGTGTTCGACGGTCAGACCGACGGCACCTACACCCCGGTCGTCTTTCCCGACGGCTTCGACCTCGTCAGGTACGACGAGACAGTCTTACCCACCTGGTACATCGGCTCGGACGAGCGGTCCATCGGCGCCAGCCTGGAGTACTGGAAGCGGGCCAACGACACCGCACCCGGTGGCACCAGAGACGGCACGCTCGGCACGGTCTACCGGCAGCGGCGCGATTCCAACCGGTGGATGACGTCCCACGCCGGGCCGATTTCCCGGGTCGCGGTCCAGGATCGGACGGCTGACTGGCGGTCGAAGCAGACGACGAAGCGACTGCTTGCCTTTCTGACCTCGTACACCCGGTACGAGAACTTCTTCGCGTACGGCAACCAGCTCTTCGAGCGTGCCGACTTCGCCAGGCTGGACATCCAGGTCCGGACGATGATGGTCGAGGGTTTCATCCGGGAGTACCTCGTCCACGTCCCCCGGTCGGCCCGTCGTCGATGGGGTCGCAGGGCCCCCGTCGTGTTCGTCTGGCCCGGCAACAGCCAGACCGACAAGCTGTTCCAGGACGCTACCCAGTGGTGGAAGGTCGCCGAGCAGGAGGGCTTCATCCTCGTCACCATCTGCGAGCAGTACAGCAACAACTCGGTGTCGGTCAGCCATCGGGACTCGGTCACCTTTTACCGGCAACTCCGCGAGGTCATGCTGAGCCAGTACCCCGTCGATCCGACGCGGCTCTACTCGACCGGGCATTCCGCGGGCAGCTCGGTGACCCAGAATCTCGCGATCGCGTTCCCGGAGTACTTCGCTGCCGTCGCGTCGACGTCCTTCACCGCCGCCCCAAACTCCTCGGGCACGGTGTCGATGGACGGTGTGCAGTATCCGGCCAGCGGCAAGGTGATCCCCAACTACCAGATCTACGGCTACGGCGACCTCACCTCGCTCGCCGGCGGACCGTGGGACGACACCCAGAACGGCCTGGACCACTGGGCGCGCTACCACCTGCAGGTCAACAAGCTGCAACTGTCGGACGTCGACACCCTTGGCGGAAGGTTCAGCGGCTGGCACGACCGATTCCAGACCTGGGCCTGGCACGACCGCGACACCGCGATCCCGGTGCTGAAGCTCACCAGGAACAACTATCGCTCGCACAACACGATGGCCGAGGAGTGCCCGCTGTTGTGGGACTTCCTCAGGCACTACAGCCTCGAGGTCGACGCCAGGGGCAACGTACGGCGCTACTACAGCAGGTCCGGCTTCCAGCGGCCGGGAGACCGCAAACGGCTGGCCTGACTGGCAGTCGCCATCCACCACATCGGAGAGGAGCACACCAGTGAGAGTCTCCCGTCGTACCGCGATGAGCCTGCTCGCGGCCGCCGTCGTCCTCGGACTCGCGCTCACCACCGCCTCCGCCGCCAGCCCGCCGGCCACCGCCGGCTCGGTCAGAGGCGTCAGCACCGCCAGCAGCCCGCTCAAGGCGATGTTCGACTACGGCGTCTGCCGGGGCACCAGTTCCAAGTGCTACAACGACTGGGGCGACCGGGCCGACCCGAGCCAGGCGGGCCGCGCGTTGATCTACACCCGGACGGCCGGTCCACGGCACGCCCACCTCGGCACCGCCCTACCCGCCGGGCTCAACCCGGAACTCGGCGCTGACAACGTCGCCCAGGCCAACCTCGTAACATGGCTGCGCGAGGCGGGCATCGCCGCCGACTGGACCGAGGATGTCGGCCAGCTCAGCTCCGCCGGACGACTACGCCCGTACCACACCGTGATCTTCCTCAGTACCACCCGGGACACGCTCGACGACAACGCGCAGACCGCGCTGATGCAGTACATCCGGGGCGGCGGCGGATTCGTCGGCATCCACAACGCCTTCGGCACGGAGTACCACTGGAAGTGGTATGAGGGTCTGCTCGGTGGAACGAACTTCTACGACCACGGCCGGCACCAGAACGCCACAGTAGTCGCGGAATCGAAGCGGGACGCGTCCACCCAGAGCCTGCCTCGGACGTGGGAGTTCAAGGATGAGTGGTACAACCTCTTCCCGGAGCCGAGCCACGTCCAGCCACTGCTACGCGTCAACGAAGCCAGCATGTTGGAGGGCACCACGGGCGGCCTCGGCCACCCTGGGCACGGCAGGGAACACCTGGTTTCCTGGTGCCAGTACTACGACGGCGGTCGGGCCTGGCTGACGACCCTCGGCCACGACATCGCGGCCTGGACCGACGCTGAGCTGGTGGGCGACGCACATTTCCGGCAGCACATCGTCAACGGCATCCGCAGCGCGATGGGCATCGCGGCATTCTGTCAGAAGTGACCGAGCGAGGGTTGGGATCGAGCCGGCTGTTCCGGCGGCAGACACCGGGACGGCACCGGCCCGGTCCCAGCCCCCAGCCACCCGCCGCCGGCCGCCACCGGCAACGCAACTGGAGAGCCACCATCGCCAGCGGCGGCACGAGGATGCCCACGAGCGACCTTCACCAGATCGTGTTCGGCCTTGCCCGGTCATGTCTGAGTGATGGTTAGAAGGTGCGCTCGGCGGCCTGCAACGCGGCGCGCAGTTTGTCGATCGGCAGCGGCGCGGCGGGAGCCTGCATGATCTGCTCGACCGGCACGTCAGGGTCGGCGAGGTAGATCGTGGTGTAGGCGCCGGCCTCGGGCTCGAAGCGCCAGCTGTCAGCGAGCGGTCCGGTGTCGACAGTGTCGAAGCCGAGCTGGTCGATAAACTACGCGCTGATCCTCAGCGTCGCCGCACAGGAGGTCGCCGCGCACGGCGCGGACGCGTCGATGGAGCAGATCGCCCGCACCGCCGGCGTCGGGTCAGCCACCGTGCGCCGGCACTTCCCGAGCAGGCGCACCCTGCTCGACGCCGTCTTCCAGGAGCACATGGAGGCGCTGGATACCCGCGCCCGCGAACTGGTCAGAACTGAAGACGCACGGGCCGGATTGCTCGGCTGGCTCGCCGCACTGGTGGAATACGCCACCTCCACGCGAGGATTGGCCGCGGCGTGGATGCGCGCAGAAGGCGAAGCGGCAGATCAGGGACATGTCTGCGTGCGCGTCACCGACGCCGGTGAACCTCTGGTGCAACGGGCCATCAGGGCCGGCGTAACGCCGGCTGACGTGACGTCGGCAGGCCTGCTGACGCTGGTCACCGGCATCGTCCTCGCCACGGAACACCATCGGAACCCAGCCGTGGAGGCGGATCGGCTGCTGGCATTGGCGGTGCAGGGAATCAGCCCCGACCGACGGCCGTAGGCAGACGTCGAGGGCCCACCCCTTCGCGGGCCTCGTCATTACTTCTCATACTGCAACGGCAGTTGGTTAGGGGTAGCCGTGTCGTCGGTAGTGGCAGGTTCGGGCTTGGTGTTGGCGTCGGCGGCGCCATCGGGACCAGACCCAGACGTGCTCTGGTGGGTGGGTTGACTGCACTGCGAGTGCGGTGAGCAGTCTTCGGATCTCCGGTACGGTGTAGCCGATCATCATGTCGTAGCCGCAGGTGGGTCCCTTTTCGCGGTAAGGGATCGGGCCACGGACAGTCAGGCGTGGGCGGCCATGGACAGGGTGATGTGGGCGTACCAGGCCCGCCAGTCGCGGACCTGGTACTCGTCGAGACCGGCTTCGTTCTTGGCCTGCTGGAAGCACTCCTCGATCGCCCACCGCGCCCCCGCGATGCGAGCGAGACAGCCGGCACCACGCTCGGGCCGGCAGAGCGGCGATCAACTCGTCCGCCCGGGCGGCACCCATGGTGGCGGTGATCATGTCGTCGTTGCGGCGGGTCGCGACCACATAACCCACGCTGCCGCCCTTGCGGCGTCCGGGCCTCGACCGCCACTGCGCTCCAACAATTCGCCGCTGACGTCCTGCTGCTCGTAGTTCAGCGTCTCGACGCCGAGATGCGTCTGGGCCATCTGGAGCCAGTTGTCGAGCCGGTCGATCACGATGACCCGATCGGCGCCGAGTAGCACAATGTCCGCCCCTGTCACTCGATCTGCTCGTGCGGGTGCCGTCGATAATCGGCAACCTTCGCAGCAAGTCCTTCAATAAGGGGCGAATCTCGCCGGGGGCGTTTGCGACACTCGCGGAGGTCCCGCTGGTCAGGGCGCTCTACGAGGAGACCGTGCTCGTCATGCCGGTCGTCGACCCGCCGGCACGAAACTACCGGCGACCCGATGATCGCCACCAGCGCGATGGTGATCTCGCCTGGCCTGCACCGAGACGGCCGCCGGCCCTACAACATCTCCATCGGTTGTGGGCCGGTAGGTGGCGGGAATGCCATGTCGAGCGCCGTGATGTCCTCCTCGGTCAGGTGCAGGTCGCGCGCTTCCGCGTTCTCCCGGGTGTGTTCCGGGTTGGACGATCGAGGAATGGCCGCAACCATCTCCTGTCTCAGCACCCAGGCCAGCGCGACCTGAGCGGGCGACGCGCCGTGCCGCGTGGCGACCTGCGCGACCTGGTCGTGGCCGAGTAGTCTGCCCTGTTCGATCGGGGAGTACGCCATCACCGGAATCCGGTGTTCACGTAGCCAGGGCAGCAGGTCGTACTCGGGGCCGCGGCGGGTGAGGTTGTACAGGATCTGGTTGGTCGCGCAGTCGTCCCCGCCGGCCTCGAGCAGCTCGGTCATGTCGGAGAGGTCGAAGTTGCTCACGCCCCACTGTCCGATGTCGCCGGCGTCGACGAGTTCAGCGAACGCCTCGATCGTCTCCGCGAGTGGATGGTTGCCGCGCCAGTGCAGCAGATAGAGGTCGATGTGGTCGACGCCGAGTCGTTGCAGGCTACGGCGGCAGGCCTGCACGGCCCCCTGGCGACTGGCGTTGGACGGCAACACCTTGTCGACCAGGAACACATCGCCGCGTCGTCCGACAATGGCCTCGCCGACAAGCTCCTCCGAGGCGCCATCGCCGTACATCTCCGCAGTGTCGATCAAGGTCATGCCCAGGTCCAGGCCGGCGTGCAGGGCGGCCAGCTCATCCCGTCGCTTCGCGGGACGCTCACCCAGGTACCACGTGCCCTGGCCGAGAACGGGCATGCTCTGGCCGGACGGCAGTTCGATCGAAGCGGTAGGGAGAGTCATGTCGGCCTTTCCGGGGCCTCGGCGCCAGTGGGGTCAGTGCGCGTTACCCGTATCGACAGGAAGCAGTCTCCGTAGGGCGACCCTTCCTCCGCGCAGACCTGCCTGATCGGCGAGCAGGCGCATCCGTCTGCCCGTGCGCGGCCTTCGATGACCTGTTTCCCGGTTCTGACACTGGGAAGGCGACCGCGAGCGAACGATGCGCTGCCGACGGGGCGGCGCCGCGAAGGGAAGGCCGCCACAATGGCGCAGAGCCAGCAGCCACTGACCGGCAAACGAATAGCTTGTCTCGCCGCGGACGGGGTGGAGGACGTGGAGTACACCCAGTCCCGAGCCGCCGCGGAGCAGGCCGGCGCCGAGGTCCACCTGATCTCACTGGATTCCGGTGAGATCCAGTCGATGAACCAGGACATCAACCCTGCCAATCACTACCGGGTGGACCGGACTGTCAACAAGGCCAGCGCGGCCGACTACGACGCCCTGCTGCTGCCGGGCGGGACGGTCAACCCCGACCGGCTCCGGATGAACCCACAGGCGATGGACTTCGTTCGGGCGTTCTTCCAGCAACAGAAGCCGGTGGCGGCGATCTGCCACGGCCCGTGGTCGTTGGTCGAGACCGGCATGGTCAACGGCCGGACCGTCACCTCGTTCCCCAGTCTGCGGACCGACATCCGCAACGCGGGCGGGAACTGGGTGGACCAACAGGTACAGGTCGACAACGGCCTGGTCACCAGCCGCAACCCCGATGACCTTTCAGCCTTCTGCGCCAAGATGGTCGAGGTGTTCGCTCAGGGCGAGAACGTCCGCCAGACGGCGACGGCTTGACGCGACGGGGCTCAGGATCCGGCGCATCGGGGCGGGCCTGGCCCCCACAGCGGTGGCATCCCTGACGCCGCGTTGAGCAGCGGAACAGGGATCACCTCCATACCGCGACCGATGCGCGGATTGAGGTGATTTCCGAGGGGTATGCGGGCCTCTATGGGTTGCGTACCGGACTTCCACGAGCCGGAATGGCTCGGCCGGGGTGCGACCGGATACGGAGGCGACCCGTGACTCAACTAGCAACCCGAGAGGCCGCGCAGGCCAGGCAGGACGACCTACGACGGCGAGGGCGCCGGCTCGGCTGGATGAGTCTCGGTCTGGGCGTGGCACAGCTGGCGGCACCGGACACGGTGCGCCGAATCAGCGGGGTGGACGACTCCTCGACCTCCCGGACCATGGTGCCGCTGGTCGGGGCGCGGGAGTTGGTCCATGCGGCCGGGCTCCTGACGAGCCGGCGCAAGGGCATCTGGGCGTGGACGCGGGTCGTGGGCGACGCGATGGACCTCGCCTCTCTCGGGGTGGCCATCGCCCACCGAAGCGGGCACCGCCGCCGTCGCCTCGTCGGTGTCACCGGCGCCATCGTCGGGATCACGGTGGTGGACCTGCTGACCGCCGTGCAGGCCACCCGCGCCACGAGGATCGGTTCGGCCGTGCCGGTACGAGGCCCACGCGAAGGAGGATCCATGGAGCTGACAGCTACGACAACCATCCGCAAACCCCCGCCCACGGTCTACGCGTTCTGGCGTGACCTGGACAACCTCCCCACGTTCATGGCACACCTCGAGACGATCCGCGCCACCGGCGACCGTACGAGCCACTGGTCCGCCAGCGCGCCCTTCGGCAAAAATGTCGAGTGGGACGCGGAGATCACCGACGAGAACCCCGGGGAGATGATCGCGTGGCGGTCCACCGGGAACGCCGACGTGCCGAACGCCGGCACGGTCCGGTTCGTTCCCGCCCCGGATGGGGTCAGCACCGAGGTGCATGTCGTCATGTCGTACGACATCCCGGGCGGCCCGATCGGCAAGGTGGTCGCCAGGTACTTCGGTGAGGAACCGCACCAGCAGCTGGACGACGACCTGCGGCGGCTCAAGCAGGTGCTGGAGACCGGCCAGGTGGTTCGATCCGAGGGCGCCCCGTGGGGCAAGCGGGCCCGCAAGGAGTTCCCGCAGCGTCCGGCGCAACCGCTGTCGGACTCCGAGCTCGCGAAGGGGGCAGACGCGTGAGGGCGAACACCTGGGCGGGCCGCAACAAGGTCAAGGTCCGTGACGTGCCGGACCCGAAGATCCTCAACGACCGCGACGCCATCGTACGGATCACCTCCACCGCGATCTGCGGCTCGGACCTGCACCTGCTCGACGGGTATGTGCCCACGATGCAGGACGGCGACGTCATGGGTCACGAGTTCATGGGCGAGGTGGTGGAGGTCGGCCGGGGCGTCGATGCGGGTCGGCTGCGCGTCGGGGACCGGGTTGTCGTGCCGTTCCCGATCGCGTGCGGCGCGTGCGGTGCCTGCGCCGCCGAGCTGTACTCCTGCTGCGAGAACTCCAACCCCAACGCCGGGATCGCCGAGAAGATGTTCGGCCACCCGGTTGCCGGGATCTTCGGCTATTCGCATCTGACTGGCGGCTTCGCCGGCGGTCAGGCGCAGTACGCGAGGGTTCCGTTCGCCGACGTCGGTCCGCTGAAGATCGAGGCCGACCTCACCGACGAGCAGGTGCTGTTCCTCTCCGACATCCTGCCCACCGGCTACATGGGCGCCGAGATGTGCGACATCCAGCCCACCGATGTGGTGGCGGTGTGGGGCGCCGGTCCGGTCGGGCAGTTCGCGATGGACAGCGCCCGGGCGCTCGGCGCCGCGAAGGTCATCGCCATCGACAAAGAGCCGTACCGGCTGCAGATGGCCGAGCGGGCGGGCCACACGCCGGTGAACTTCGAGGACGTGGACGTGCGGTCCCGGCTGCTGGAGCTGACCGGTGGGCGGGGGCCGGACAAGTGCATCGACGCGGTCGGCATGGAAGCCAGCCACGGTGCCGCGCATGTGCATGCCTACGACCGGATCAAGCAGGCAGTCCGATCGGAGACCGAGCGCCCGCACGCGCTACGGCAGGCGATCCTGTCCTGCCGCAGCGGCGGCATCGTGTCGGTGATCGGCGTGTACGGCGGCTTCCTCGACAAGTTCCCGGCCGGGGCGTGGATGAATCGGGCGCTGACCCTGCGTACCGGTCAATGCCACGTGCAGCGCTACATGAAACCGCTGTTGCAGCGCATCGAACGTGGGGAGATCGACCCGACCCGGGTCATCACCCACACCCTGCCACTCGACCAGGCGGAACGCGGCTTCGAGATCTTCAAGAACAAGCAGGACAACTGCGAGAAGGTCGTCCTCAAACCCTGACCTGACCACCACGCGCATCCGGCCACCGCGGTACGCCCGGTGGCCGGATGCGGCGTCTGTCCGCGGGCTCCGACCTTCTGCGGACGGCCTGCATTCGCACCTCGGCTCTCCATCTGTTTGCCATGGACGACCCTGGGTAGGCGCAGTCGGTGAGCGGGCCAGACGCAGACCTAGGCACCCGGTCAGACACCAGCCGCGCGGTGGCGTTCAGTGACGCCATCTTCGCCATCATCATCACGTTGCTGGTCCTGGACCTGCGGGTGCCGGACGTTCCTCCTGGCCGCCTTCTGTCCGGCCTCCTCGAGCAGTGGCCCTCGTACGCCGCGTATCTCGCGTCCTACTCGTATGTGGCCGTCGTCTGGCTCAACCACAAGGCGGCGTTCAACCGCATCCAGCAGGTCGATCGCGGCCTGCACTGGATGAACCTGTTCGTGCTGTTCAGCACGGCGTTGCTGCCGTTTCCGACCGCCGTCGTGTCGGACGCGCTGCAGGAGCACAACAACACGGACCAGCGGGTGGCCGTCGCCTTCTACGCGCTGATCGGCGCGTTGCTGTGCGCTACCTGGCTGGCGTTCTACCACTACCTGGCAAAGAACCCGGACCTGCTCAAGGACCAGGCCAGGGGCGGCTTCTTTCCCGTCGAGCGACTCAGAGCCCTCGTCGGGGTCGTCCTGTACGTCCTCGCGGGGTTGGTCGGCTACCTTGTCGCGCCGTTGATCGGCCTGGCCATCTTCGTCCTTCTGCCCGTCTTCTACGCCATCACCAGCGCTGGCCTGTACCAGTCGCCCGTGGCCCGACGTATCACCCACAGTCCGCCACGACCCTGAGGACGGACGAACCGCCGATTAACCCCGACGGCGGCGGGTACCCGCCGCCATCCGGTTCGAGAGGGGATCCGAGGTGAACTACAACGAGTTCATTCAGTCTGTGGCAGCACGACCCAAGGTTCCGCCCGAAAAGGCCGAACCGATCACCCGCGCCACGCTTGAGACCGTGGCAAAACGGGTCACCGGTGGCCAGGCAAGGGACCTCGCCTCCCAACTCCCCGAGGAGCTACGCGGCCTGGTGTCCAGGCCCACCGAAGATCCGCAACGGTTCGGCCTCACCGAATTCCTCCAACGGGTGCAGTCCCGGGCAGGGGTGGATCACCAGGTGGCCACCGACGGAGCGCGAGCCGTCTTGGACACCCTCCGTGAGGCTGCCAGCGCGAAGGAGTACGGGGACTTCGTCGACCAATTGCCGCAGGAGTTCTGGAAGTTGACCGGGCCGGGGTCGGGACAGCTCCAGCCCCGCCGGATCGGCACCTGATCCCGTTCGGACGTCAGGCGAAGCCCGAGGAGTGCGTGATGACCGAACCGGAGAGCCGGGACACGGGCGCACGGGAGTCGCCGGCGCAACCGCGTGAGCGCGTTGATGGGCAGCGCGACGCCGAGAAAGGCGCAAAATCCGCCGGGCCGGGCGAGAGCCGCAGTGTCGCCGCCGGGCCGACGGGTGCCAAGCCCGGCGAACACCCCCTCATTCCGGAGGGTGGTGCGCACAGCCTTCCTCAGTCGGCTGGTGTACGCAGCAGCAAGACGATGTCAGACCCGGACGTCGTCCTCCAGATCCCGCAGGTCAAGGTTGAGCAGATCTACGTCGAGGTAGACGATCTGGACACCTCTGTTTCTCTGCGAGCACGGCTGGGCAGCCTGCTCCAACTCGACGTGGGCGTTCAGGCGCGTCTCGGCACGGTGAAGGTCGACATCAAGGGCGTCGAGGCCGAGGCGATGCTTGAGGTTCGGCTCGATGAGCTCCGGGGCATCCTCGACAGCGCCCTCCGCACAATCGAGCGGAACCCCCAGATCATCGAGTCGCTGGTGAAGACAGTGGACAACGCCGTGAACCAGGTCGGGCAGACGGCGCAGGAGGCGCTGGGACCCGATGGACCGCTGTCGCAGACGCTGCAGCAGGCGACCCAGCAGGTCGGCCAACAACTCGGGCAGGCCACCCAGCAGCTCGGACAGAGCACTCAGCAACTTGCTCAGAGCAGCGGGACGGTGGCTGGCGGCGGCATGGGGGGTCTCGGCGGCGTGCTGGGCGGGTCTCCGGCCCACGCCGCGTGGCAACGGATGAAAAGGATCGTCAACAGCAGCCAGCCCCTGAGGCAGGTCACGACATGGCTGGTCGGACCGCAGGGGCAACAGCCGCCGAGCTGACTCGACGTCCGCGACGGTGGTGGCAGGACAACGGACCAGGTCACACCAGTTCCGCTGCCCGGGGGGGTCATGACTGGCCCAGATTGGTGACCAGGTTGACCGCGACGGCCAGGATGCCGGTTCCGAAGGTGTGCGAGAGCAGCGCATGCCCGAGCGCGATCCGGCGCACGCGGTTGCTTGTCGGTTCGTTCTCGCCCGGGGCATAGGACATGCCGACCGTGAAGGCGACGTACGCGAAGTCGGCGTACGCCGGTGGATCGTCCTGCTTGAAGTCGATGCCGCCATCGTGGCGGTAGTACAGCCGGGCGTATTTGAGTGCGAAGATCGTATTCACCAGCGCCCACGCCAGGATCACCGCGACGACGCTGAGGATCACCAGCGTGACAGCCACCACGTCCTGCTGGTCCGAGGCGCGGATGAGCGCCTCAGCCACGGGGCGCTCGGCGTCGACTCACGCACCGCCGCCATCGCCACCGCAACCCAACTCGGCTTGATCCGACGGTGACCCGTACACCACAGAGCCACCGAGCGGCCCCACCGCCCTCTCCTCTGGCCACGGTTCCCGCGACCGTCCCTTGGGGCGTGGTCCGTCGGTCAGCCCAGGCGGGCGGTCACCGCGGCAACCACCTGCTCCTGTTCCGGCACGAGATAGAAGTGGTCACCGGGGAACGTCGCCAACTCGAAGCCGCCGGTAGTCAACTCCCCCCAGGCCCGCACCGTCGACGTGGTGCACGTCGGGTCCTCGGTCCCCAGGTAGGCGGCGATCGGGGCTCGGACCTTCGCCGGTTCGCGCGGCAGGTGGCGGTAGAGCATCCGCAGGTCCCCCCGGAGCGAGGGCATGATCAGCTCGCGGAGCTTCGGTGACCGCAACAGCACCGGATCGACCTCACCCAGGGCGCCGATCCGGCCGAGCAGATATTCGTCGTCGGCGAGATCCGGGTCGAGTTCGACCCGGGAGATGTGCGGCGCGCCGTGTCCCGAGACGAAGAGCACGCTCGGCGTGAACCCGTAGCGGGACTCCAGGACCAGGGTGACCTCGTACGCCACCGACGCGCCCATGCTGTGGCCGAAGAACGCGATCGGCCGGTCCAGGTACGGCACGAGCACGTCACTGATCCGTTCGGCGAGCACGTCCATCTGATCCACGCAGGGCTCCAGCAGCCGGTCCTGCCGACCCGGGTAGCAGACCGCCAGCAGATCGGTGGCGCCGTCAAGCAGACCCGCCCACGGTTGGAACACGTTGGCGTTCCCCCCGGCGTGCGGGAAGCAGACCAGGCGCAGGTCGGACCGCTCAGCTCGGCGGAAGGTCCGCAGCCACCGGCCACGCACCCCGGCCCCTGTCATCTCCACGTTTCTCCTCCCACCGGCCGATGCCCGGTCAGTCCGACATCGCCACGAGGATGCGGCGGCTCCCGGTGTAGGGGCGCCGACCGTGCGCCACCAGCACGTTGTCGATCAGCAGCAGGTCACCGACGCGCCAGTCCACGTCGATCGCCGCGTCCAGCCCTCGGTCGCGGATCTGGAACACGTACTCGGCGGGGATCGGGCTGCCGTCGGCGAAGGTGACCGACTGGGGCAGTTCGTCCTGCGTCATCACCTGGGTCATCACCCGAGCGACCTCGTCGTCCAGAGCGGCCGGGTGCCACTGGTCGCTCTGGTTGAACCACACCTCCACCCCCGTTACGGGGTGCCGGGTGGTGGCCGGGCGGACCTGGCTCACCCGCAGCCCTTCCGCGGTCCACGTCCAGGTCGCCCCGGTGCCGTCGAGGAACGCCTCGACCTCCGCCCGGTCCTCGGTCTCAAAGGTCTGCTGCCAGCTCTTGCCCAGCCCCAGGCCGTCGTGCAGGTTCTGCTGGTAGCACACCCCGCCCGCGAAGGCGTCGCGGACCTCCGGGTCGAGAGACTCCAGCCAGTGACGGGCGTCGACCACCGGGGTGGCACCGCCGGTCGGCGCGGCGAGCTGGCAGTAGAACAGCAGGCGGGCCGGCCAGTGCGCGGCGTACGACAGTTCGTTGTGCATGGAGATGGTGTACGGCGCCGGGTACTCGGTCGAGGTGTAGACGTTGCGGCCGACCTTGGTACGTGGCGAGTTGCCATGCACGTAGGCGAGCCGGTTGGGCAGCACCATGTCCATCACCTGGTCCAGCGCGCCCGGCTCGACGCCGAAGCCCCGGAACACCAGCGCCTTCTCGGTGGTGAGTAACGCCGTCAGGTCCAGCTCCCGCAGATGGCCGATCAGCCCGTCAACGGTGGCCGCGCATCCGGCGCTGCTGGGTGTGATCTCGTGCGGCTGCCACATGCCGTGCTCGCTCATCGGTCGGTCTCCTCCACGCCAGGGTCGGTCCTGTGCCGGGCAGCCTGACGTGGGCGGCCATATTTCCTCGATATCGTCGCCGGGCTCAGCCATGCGGGTCGCGACCGGCTGCCGTCGCCGCCAGCTCGGCGTCGGCCCGCTCGGCGTCGGCCCGCTCGGCGTCGGCCCGCTCGGCGTCGGCCCGCTCGGCAGCCGCCTCGGCCCGTTCCGCCTCCGCGGCGGCACGGGTGCCGAAGGCCAGTACCGCGAAGACCGCGATCACCACCATCGTCGCGCCCACGACGGCCAACGCCACCTCGATGCGTGCGGCGTCCAGCAGGAAGCCCGCGAACAGCGCGCCGATCGAGTTGGCGCCCGAGGAGAGCAGCGTGAAGATCGAGCCCGCCCGGCCGCGCAGCTCGTCGGGAGTCGTCCTGAGCAGGTACAGCATCCCGGCCACATTGCCGATCCCGGCGCCGTAATTGATCAACGCCAGGATCACACTGACCGCCACCAGCCCGGGTGCCACGACCAGCAGCGGCATCAGCACCGCCCACACCACGTGGATGCCGATCATCATCCGGCGGATGCCCCACCGGCGCAGGTAGGCGTTACTGGTCATCGCGCCCGCCATGCCGAAGACGCTGTTGACCGCCAGCAGCAGACCGACCGTCGCGGGCGTGCCGTCCCGGTCCTTGACCAGCACCACCAGACCGAGGCCGAGAACCTGGAAGAGGATGTTGCTGGCCGCGAAGAGACACAGCGCCCGACGCAGGTAGAGCTTGCCCCAGATGAAGACGACACCTTCCCTGATCTGGGCGACCAGCCCGCCTGCCGCGCCGTCCGGGGGCCGGGACGCCCGCAGGTCCCGTCGGACGAACAGCAGGGTCACCAACGACATCAGGTGCACCCCGGTGGCGAATAGGAACGGTGCGAACCGGGCCACGGCATAGAGCACGGTGCCGGTCGGCTGGCCGAGGATGCTGGCGGCATTGGCCCGCGACTCGTTGGCCGCCATCGCCGCGCCCAGTTGGTCGCGGGGCACCACGGCACAGACCGCGGCTCGTTCCGCCAACGCGTAGCAGATGCCGAGGGTGGCCTCCAGGAACGCGACCACCATCAGGTGCGGCAACCGCACCGCGTCGAGCAGCACCACCGCCGCCACGCTGCCGGCTCCGAGAACGCGGCCGGTGGTGCAGACCAACATCGTCGAACGCCGGTTCCACCGGTCGACCAGCGCGCCGGACGGTAGCTGGGCGACGAGGTTCGGCAGCAGCGCGGCGAAGGTGACGAGGCTGGCTGCGGTGGCCGAACCGGTCGACCAGTAGACCAGCAGGGTGTAGCCGATGGAGGTGGCCCGGGCACCGAGCGCGGAGAGCCCCGAGCCGGTCCAGAGCAACAGGAAGTCCCGGTTGCGGGTGAGCCTCGCCGCGCGGCGGGCGGGTCTGCCCGGCGGCTCGACGACCGTCACCGCGTCGTCCCACCCGCACGCGATCGGCACCACTCAAGCACCGCCATGGCGCTGTAGAGCTTGTTCTCCGCCTGACCGAAGGCGATGCTCGCCGGCCCGTCGAGCACCTCCGAGGTCACCTCCTCGCCGCGATGCGCCGGCAGGTCGTGCAGGAACACCGCGTTCGGGCTGTGCCGCCAGAGTTCCTGCTCAACCCGGAACGGGGCGAAGACGTGTCGCCAGTCCGGGTCCGGCTTCACGGTGCCGGTGGTCTGCCAGCGGGTGGTGTAGATGGCGTCGAGATCGCCCGGCAGGTCGGACATGTGGCACCGCTCGACGATGCTCGCCCCACTGATCTCGGCCTGCCGGGTGGCGTCGGCCAGGATCTGGGCGGGCAGGCCGTAACCGGGCGGGGTGCGCAGTTCCAGTTCAACGCCCGGAAACCGAGTGAGCGCCAGGGCGAGGGCGGTGGCCGTGTTGTTGGCCTCCCCCAGGTAGAGCAGGCGCAACCCCTCGATCCGGCCGAACTGCCGCAGCAACGTGGTCAGGTCTGTCAGCGCCTGGGTGGGGTGCTCCTCGGCGCTCATCGCGTTGAGCACCGCCATCCGATTCTGGGCAGACCAGGCCCGCAACTCGGCCGGGTCACCGGCGGTGCGGGCGACCAGCACGTCGAGCATGCCGGACAGCACCCGGCCGGTGTCGGCGCTGGTCTCCCCGGTGTTGGTCTGCAGGTCCTGCGGGCCGTACTGGATCACGCCGGCGCCGAGCCGCAGTGCGGCGCTGGTGAAGGCGGTCCGGGTACGCGTCGAGGTCTTGAGGAAGTAGACCCCGGCGACCTGCCCGGCGAGCGGACTCCCGCACTCCCCGGCCGCGAACGCGGCGCCCCGGGCGACGATCGAGTAGAGGTCGCCATCGGTCAGGTCGCGGATCGACACCAGGTGCCGCACCTGCTGGACGGTGGGGTCGGTGACCGTCGCGGAGACGCTCGGAAAGGTCCTCATCACATGTCCTCCGTCCGTGCGGTGTTCGACATCAGCAGCGACATGACCTCGTCGCCTGCCTCGCCGTTGGTCAGCAGCACCAGCCCGGCCCCGTCCGGAACCCGACCGGTGACGAGCGCCCGGTAGCCGGTGATGTGGCCCCGGTGGGTGAACTCCACGTGTGTTCCAGCACTCCCCTCGATGCGGTCCACCATGCAGCCGAGCCCGAAGACGCCGCCCGGGCCCGCGGTCAGTTGTGCCCTCACCGTTTCCAGGCTGAGCAGGGCCGGATCACCCTGGTAGGCGGTCTGGATCTCACTGGTCAGCGCGGCCAGGTCGCTAGCGGTGGTCCAGAGGCCGGCTGCCGCCAGGTCCGCACGCACCTCCCAACCGTGTGGGTGTGGCTCGCCCCGTTCGTCGTGCCCGGCTGCCACCGGGCGGCCGGACGTCTCCGGAAAGCTCTGGTCGAAGCTGCTGCCGGTCATCCCCAGTGGTGCGAAGACCAGCTCGGCCATCAGGTCGGCGAAGGATGTCAGGGTGACGTCCTCCATGAGCTGCTGGACCACCACGAAGTGGCTGTTGCGCTCCACCGCGACCGGGTCGGGCGCGTCGAGCGCCCGCACCGGTTCGGTGGGCACGCCACGGCCGAGCAGCAGGTCCGACAGCGGCGGTACCGGGCCTCCGCGCGGATGTCCGCTGCTGCCCGTCGAGGTCAGGCCGGCAACGTGGCCGAGCAGTTGCCGCAGCGTCACCGGCCGGTCGGCGGGCAACTGCCACCCCTTGAGGTACGCGTTGACGTCCGCGTCGAGCTGGAGTGCTCCCCTGTCGACCAGGGCCAGCGCACCCACCGCCGCGACCAGCTTGCTGACCGAGCCCACCTGGAAGATGGTCTCCGGGGTCACCGGGGCGTCACCGCCCGCCGTGCAGTGCCCGACAGCAAGGACCTGCACCAACTCGCCGTCCGCGAGCACGGCCAGCGACGCGCCGGGCACCCGCGCCTCGGCGAGCAGTGGAGCGACCCGGGGCAACGGCGCGATCCGGGGCAGCGCCACGGCTCGCGCCGCACCGGCCCTCGGGGCCGTAACGGCCACGGTGAGCGCGGCGGCGAGGTCTGCCAGCGGTTGGTCCATCATCGCCTGTTGCAGGGTGAGCGGGAGGCCGGCCTGCCGGGCCGCGGTGACCACGGGCACCACCAGCAGTGAATGCCCGCCAAGGGCGAAGAACCGGTCCTGACGACCGACCCTGGGCACGTCCAGCACCTCGGCCCAGATCCCGGCGAGGATCGTCTCGGCCGGACTCAGCGGCGGGGCGATCTCCGCCTCCGTCCGCGGTGGCACCGCCGGCAACGCCCGCAGGTCCACCTTGCCGTTGGGATTGAGCGCGATGGCGTCGACCGGCACGAAGGCCGCCGGGACCAGGGCCGCGGGCAGCCGCCGGGCGCAGTGCCCGGCCAGGTCGTCGGCACCGCCCACGTGGTACGCGATCAGCTGGTTGCCCCCGCCCGGAGCCGGGCGGGCCACCACCGCCGCGTCCCGTACGGCGGAGTGTTCGAGGAGCACCGCGCGGATCTCGCCCGGCTCGACCCGGTGCCCACGGATCTTCACCTGGTCGTCGACCCGGCCGAGCAGGTCGAGTTGCCCGTCCGGCAACCAACGGCCGCGGTCACCGGTGCGGTACAGCCGGGAGCCCGCCGGCCCGTACGGGTCGGGCACGAACCGGGCGGCCGTGTGTTCGGGCCGTCCGGCGTACCCCCGAGCCAGTTGCGGTCCACCGAGGTAGACCTCGCCGACCGCGCCGACAGGCACCGGATTCAGCCGAGCGTCCAGCACGTAGGTACGCATCCCGCCGAGCGGCCGGCCGACCGGCGCGACCTGGCCGGTGAGCGCGCCGGTCAGCGGGTAACGGCTGACGGCGACCGTCGCCTCGGTCGGTCCGTACTCGTTGAGCAGCACGGTCCGTGGTGCGAGTTTCTGCCATCGCGCGCAGGTCCGCGCGGTAAGCGCCTCGCCGCCCAGCACCAGCACCGGGGTCAGCGCGGCTGCCTGCTCGCTCGACAACTGCCCGGCGAGCAGGTCCAGATGACTCGGGGTCAGCTTGACGAAGCTGAACGGCCCCGCCGCGGCCAGCCGCGGGCCGAGTTCGTCCAGCCCGGCGTCGGTCGGCATCAGCCACAGCCGCTGCCCGGCGACCAGCGGCGCCCAGATGGTGGTCACCACCATGTCGAAGGCGACCGACGAGAACAGTGCCGCGCCACCCACCCGGTCGGCGACGAGCTCGTCCACCGCCCAGTTCAGGTAGCCGGCCAGGCTGCGGTGGCTGACCTGCACACCGTTGGGCCGTCCCGTCGACCCCGACGTGAAGATCACGTACGCGAGCTGGTCCGGGTCGGTGCGGCCGGGCGGCTGGTCGTCGGGGCGGGCCGCGATCGGCCCCGCGTCGACGTCCAGCAGCACCCGGTCGACGCCGGTGAACCGGTCGACGTAGGCGCTGCTGGTGACCACGACGGTGGCCCCGGCCTGGGTGAGCATGGACGCGATCCGCGCCGCCGGGTACGACGGGTCGATCGGCAGGTACGCCCCGCCCGCCCGCCAGATGCCCAGCAGGGTCGTGACGAGGTCGGCACCCCGGTCGAGCAGCACTCCCACCACCCGCTCCGGCCCGACCCCCCGCTCCCGCAGGTGCCAGCCGAGGCGGTTCGCCGCCGCGTCGAGGCCGGCGTAGCTCAGCTCGCCGACCGCCTCGGTGTCGCCCGCGATGGCGGCCCTGTCCCGCACCAGGTCGGGCACCATGCCGGGCTCCGGCGCGTTGCCGTCGGTCGCCCCGACCCAGCCCACCAGCACGTTGTGCCGTTCCGCCTCGGGCAGCCGGATCGCGCGGGCGTCGCCGTCCGGGTCCGCCACCATCGCGTCGAGCACGAGCCGGTACATCGCGGCCAACCGCTCGACCTCGGCCCGCTCCAGGTGGTCGCTGTCGCTGCTCAGCTCCAGGTGCCCGGCGACCGCCGAGACGGCCAGGGCGAACTCCGAGCTGGCGGCGGCGTACCGGGGGCCCGCCTCGACGTGCTCACCGACCACCTCGTTGAAGTCGAGGTAGCTGAAGTAGACGTCGAGCAGGCGGGTGCCGGAACCCGCCGGTCGGATCGCCGGCGCGGGGTAGCGCCGGTGCGGCCACATTTCGACCTCCGTGGCGTGCACCCGGCGGACCAGTTCGGTCCAGGTGGCGCAGTCGCGCTCGTACGGGAACGGCAGCGTGTTCAGCGACATGGCGTACACCCGCTCGCTGCCCGGCATGTCCGGCCGGGTGTGGCAGACCAGGCCGCTGTAGAACCGGGGCTCGTCGGTGAGCTGGCCGAGCACCGTCAGGTGCGCGGCGTGCAGCACCGCCTTGAGCGAGACGCGCGCGCTGGAGGCCAGCGCGCGAAGCCCTGGTTCCAGGTCGCGGAACGGCACCCGGGCGGTGTGGGCGGTACGCGTCGGCGGCGACGACGTGGGCAGCCAGCCGGTGGGGAAGGTGAACTTCACGCACCGCTCCATCAGGTCCTGCCAGTACCGTCGGTCCACCGGAGACTCCAGGGCGCGACGTTCCCCTGCGATGAAGTCGGCGAACCGCACCTCCGGCAGGGGCTCCGGCTCAGGCCCGGCACCGAGGCGCATCGAGCGGTAGCGGTCGAGGATCGCCGCGACCAGCGCGTGCAGGCTCCAGCCCTCGACGACCACGTGGCAGATCGTCAGCACCAACCGCCAACTCCGGTCGGTCTCCCGGCAGACGGTGAACCGCAGCAGCGGCGCCCGCTCGACGTCGAACGGCGACGCGTACTCCACGGCGACGAGGCGGCGCAGCTCGGCCTCCCGGTCCTCCTCGGACAACCCGCGCAGGTCGTGCGGCACGACCGGCACCCGCACGGCTGGATGCACCAGCTGCATCGGCACCGAGTAGCCGGTCGGGTCCACCGAGGAGCGCAGAACCTCGTGCCGGTTCACCACGAGGTCCACCGCCTCGCGCAGCGTCGCCAGGTCCAGCGGGTCGTCCTCGCGGACGAGGAAGGACGTCACGTTGTGGTAGTGGTTCCATCCGTTGTCGGCCAGCATCTCCAGCAGCATGCCGAGCTGCACCTGGGACAGCGGGTACGCGTCGGTGAGGCCGTCCGGCAGCAAGGCCCGGTCCGGCGCGGACACCAGCTCGAACGGCTCCACCGGGCGGTCGACGTGCACCGGTCCGGTGCGGTCGACCAGCGCGGCGCACAGCCGGGAAACGGTTTGCAGGTCCATCACGTCCGCGACCGAGACGTCGAAGCCGGCCGTCCGCAGCGTGCTGGCCAGCACCAGCGCCTTGATCGAGTGGCCACCCAGCTCGAAGAAGCCGTCCTCGACGCCCACCGCCGGCAGGCCCAGCACCTGCGCCCAGATCCCGGCGACCCGTTCCTCCAACGCGGTACGCGGACCGACCATGGCCCGCCCGTCGCCGGGATCGCCGTCCTGCGGCGCGGGCAGCGCGCGCCGGTCGAGCTTGCCGCTGTTGTTGCGGGGCAGCTGGTCCAGCGTCACGAAGGCCGACGGGATCATGTAGTCCGGCAGCGTGCGGGCCAGCGCCGCGCGCAGCTCACCCGTGCTCGGCCGCTGCCCGGACGCTCCGGCCAGGTATCCGACCAATCGTGGATCGCCGGCAGTGTCCTCGCGCAGGACGACCGCCGCCTCGGCGACCGCCGGCAGCGCGGCCAGCGCCGACTCCACCTCGCCCAACTCGATCCGGTAGCCGCGAAGCTTGACCTGGTCGTCGAGCCGTCCGAGGAACTCCACGCTGCCGTCGGGTAGGCGGATCCCCAGGTCGCCGGTGCGGTACATCCGGCTGCCGGCGGGGCCGTAGGGGTCGGGCACGAACCGCTGGGCGGTCAGCGCCGGTTGGTTCAGATAGCCCAGGGCCACGCCGTGTCCGGCCAGGTGGATCTCGCCGGGCACACCGAGCGGCGTCGGGTGCCCCTGCTGGTCGAGTACGTACATGCGCAGACCGGCCAGCGGACGCCCGATCCGGCTGCCCACCCCGGCAGCGAGGTCGGCGCGGGTGACCCGGTGATAGCTGGAGTAGACAGTGGTCTCGGTGATCCCGTACATGTTGACGAGGGCGATCCGGGCCAGTCCGAGCCGATCGACCCACGGGGCGAGTTCGGCGAAGTCCAGCCGCTCGCCGGCCAGGACGACCGCGCGCAGCACCAGTCGCCGCAGCCGCTGGTCACCGTCGGCGGCCAGCCGAACCAGTCCCCGGAAGGCCGTGGGGGTCTGGGCCAACAGAGTGACCTCCTGCTCCACCAGCAGGTCGAGCAGATCCTCCGGCACCCGGGCCACCGCCGGCGGCACCACCACCAGTCGGCTGCCATGCAACAGCGCACCCCACAACTCCCACACCGAGACGTCAAAGGCGTACGAGTGGAACAGCGCGACCACGTCGGTCTCGTCGGTGGCGTAGTGCTCCTGCGCGCTGTCGAGCAGCCTCAGCACGTTGGCGTGGCTGACGCAGACACCCTTCGGGCGGCCGGTCGAGCCGGACGTGTAGATGACGTAGAGCGGGTCGTCGGCGTCGTTCACCGGGGCCGGGTCGGTCTCCGGGTGGCCGGTCAGGTCGGTGCGGTCGAGCAGCACCAGATGCCCGTCGTAACCGGCGAGCGCGTCGACGTGGGCACCCGTGGCGACCACCGTCCCGGCGGCTGCGTCGGCGAGCAGGTACGCGATGCGCTCGGCCGGCTGGGTCGGGTCCAGCGGCAGGTAGGCGGCACCGGCCTTGAGCACGCCGAGCAGGGCGGGCACCAGGTCCGCACCTCGATCCAGGCAGACACCGACCACCGCGCCCCTGCCCACACCGACGGCCCGCAGGTGCCCGGCGAGCCGGTTGGCCTGTGCGTCTACCTGCGCGTACGTCAGTCGGGTCGGGCCGGCGACCACCGCTACCGCGTCGGGTGCGGCGGCCACCCGAGCCTGGAACAGCTCGACCACCGTGCCGGTCGCCGGCTCCTCGACGCCGGTGTCGACCACGCCCAGCAACCGCTCCCGCTCGCCACCGGGCAGGTGGACAGCCTGCGCGTCACCGGCCGGGTCGGCGACCATCGCCGCCAGCACAGCCCGGTACATGCCGGCCAGCCGCTCCAGATTTGCTCGGGAGAGCACGTCGCTGCGGCTGGATAGCTGGTAGTTGCCCCGGTGCGCGAAGACCGACAGCTCGAACTCGGTGGCGCCGTCGCCGGCGCTGCCGACGACGACCGGCTCGGTGCCGGTCATGGTCGCCGACTGCCCGGCGCGGGAGAAGTCCTGGTAGTTGAAGAGCACCCGCAGCAGCCGCTGACCGCTGCCACGCTGGATCTCCGCCAGCGGGAGCCGCCGGTGCGGCCAGAGGTCTACCTCCTGGTCGAAGACCGCCGTCACCAGGTCGCGCCACGTCCGGGCGGTGCGCTCGTATCCGAACGGCAAAGTGTTGAGATACATGCCCTGCACCCGGTCGGCCCCGAGCACCTCGGGCCGGGCGTCGCAGACAAGCCCGGCGTGGAAGCTCTGCTCGGTGGTGAGTTGGCTGAGCACCTTCAGGTGCGCCGCGTGCAGCGCCGCCTTGACCGAGACGCCGGCCGCGGAGGCGAACCGTGCGACGGCCTCGTCCAGATCGGTGACGTCGACGGTCGTCGAGATGGCCGTCGGATCGCCCAGCTCACCCCAGCCCGCGGGGAGCACGAACGGGTTGCGCCCGTCGACCACCGTGCGCCAGTAGTCCCGGTCCTCGTCGGACGCCAGCGCGGACAGCTCGGCGGCGATGAAGTCGGCGTACCGCACCACCGGCTGTTCGGTTTCGGTGGGGCTCCGCCCGTCGGCCAGGTCGGCGTAGACGGCCAGCAGTTCGGCGAGCAGTTGTGCGCTGCTCCAGCCCTCGGTGACCGCGTGGCAGATGGTGAAGCTCAGCCACCAACTCGCGTCGCCGTCCTGGTGCGCGGCGACGCGCAGCAGTGGCGCGACAGCCAGGTCGAAGGGGGTGGACCGCTCGGTCGCGACGAACTCCTCGAAGCGTCGCACCTGCTCATCGGCCGGCACGTCGCGACCGTCCACCACGGTCACCTGCGGGGTCACCTCGGCGTGGACGAGCTGCATCGGCACCGAGTAACCGGTCAGGTCGAACGATGTGCGCAGGATCTCGTGCCGGGCGACGACCGTCGCGACGGCGGCCCGCAGCGCGTCGGCCGAGAGCGGTCGCCCGTCGCGGACCTGGTGGGCGATGACGCTGTGGTAGGCCGCCCGGACTCCGCTGGTGGCCAGCTCGACGAGCATGCCGAGTTGGGTCTGCGCGGCGGGGTAGGCGTCGGTCAGGTCGGTCGGCAGAGCAGCCCGGTCCGCGTCGGACAGCAACGCGAACGGAGCCACCGGCTCCCACTCGTCAACGCCCTCGCCGAAACTGGCCGCGAGCCCGCGCACCGTCCG